>NZ_JBSGZO010000769.1:0-2511 GCF_053611045.1 Streptomyces sp. NPDC054841
GCCGGCGGCGGCGCGGGCGGGCCAGCGCCGTGCTCGCGGTGCTGACCCTGGCGGGCCTGGTCGCCGTCGCCGTGCTCGGCCCGCGGTACCTGGACGGCCGGCGGACGGACCAGGCGCGGGTCCAGGCGCTGGCGGCCGCGCGGAAGGCGGCTCCCGTTGTCCTGTCGTACGACCACCGACACCTGGACCGGGACTTCGCCGCGGCTCGCGGCCATCTCACCGGATCCTTCCGTGACGAGTACCGCAGGACGACCACCACGGTGGTGGCGCCGACCGCGAAGAAGTACCAGGGGGTGGTCACGGCCACGGTGGTGACACCGCCGGGCGGTGGTGAACCCGCGGCCTCGGTGGTGTCGGTCTCGCCGGACAGGGCCGTCGTGCTCCTCTTCGTGAACCAGGTGACGCGGAGCACTCAGGTCGAGGGACCGCGCGTCGATCTGAACCGGGTGCGGATGGAGCTCACGCTGACTTCCGGTGGGTGGAAGGTGAGCGCTGTAGACGCGCTGTAGACGCGCTGCAGTCCGCAGCGGGACGCCATGGCGCCTCCCGGGCCGCGACGAGAGAAGGCTGGACACGGTCTCTGTCGCACGCTCGGGAGGCGCCCTTTCGCATGCCCTTTTGCACGCCTTTCCGCAGGCCTTTCCGCGGGTCTTTCCGCAGGTCTTTTGTGGACCGCTCTTGACAGCCCTCCCCCACCCCAGGCAATCTTCCATTAAGCAGAAACGAACTTCCGCAATACGGAAGGAGCGCCGCCCCTCATGGCCCGCTTCTCAGAAGGCGCAGTCACGGACCAGCGCTTCGATGTGAACCTGTCGATCCTCTTCACGGAACTCCCGCTCCTGGAGCGTCCCGCGGCCGCCGCCGCGGCGGGCTTCACGGCGGTCGAGCTGTGGTGGCCCTGGATCGAGACCCCCACGCCCGACCGGAGCGAGCTCGACGCGCTGAAGAAGGCCCTGGAGGATGCCGGCACCCAGCTGGTGGGCCTGAACTTCTACGCCGGACAGCTGCCCGGTCCCGACCGCGGCGCCCTCTCCGTACCCGGTGAGGAGTCGGAGCGCTTCCGCGCCAACATCGACGTCGCGGCGGACTTCGCCGCCTCGGTCGGCTGCAAGGCGCTCAACGCGCTGTACGGCAACCGCGTCGAGGGCGTCGACCCCGCCGTCCAGGACGAGCTCGCCCTGGAGAACCTGGTCCTGGCGGCCCGCGCGGCCGACCGGGTCGGGGCGATCCTCCTGATCGAGACCCTGAACAAGCCGGAGTCCCCGCTCTACCCGCTGGTGAGCGCGCCCTCCGCGATCGAGGTCGTGGACAAGGTCAACGCGGCGACCGGTCTCGGCAACGCCAAGTTCCTGCTCGACATCTACCACCTGTCGATGAACGGTGAGGACGTCAGCCAGGTCATCCAGGCCTACGCGGACAAGACCGGCCACGTACAGATCGCCGACAACCCGGGGCGCGGCGCGCCGGGCACCGGCTCGCTGCCGCTGGAACAGCTCCTCGACGAGCTGAAGGAGGCCGGTTACGACGGCTGGGTCGGCCTGGAGTACAAGGCCGGCGACCGCCCGAGCGCCGAATCCTTCGACTGGCTCCCGGCCGAGGCCCGCGCGGCCCGCTGACTTCTTCCCGTACCACCAGTTTTCGAGAGGCACCCTCACCATGACCACTCTTCCCAAGATCGCGTGGATCGGCCTCGGCATCATGGGCTCCCCCATGTCCGAGAACCTGATCAAGGCGGGTTACCAGGTCACCGGCTTCACCCTGGAGCAGGACAAGCTGGACCGCCTGACCGCGGCTGGTGGCACCGCCGCCGGGTCCATCGCCGAGGCCGTCAAGGACGCCGACGTCGTCATCACGATGGTGCCGGCATCGCCGCAGGTCGAGGCCATCTCGTACGGCCCTGACGGCATCCTGGAGAACGCGAGGCAGGGCGCGCTGCTGATCGACATGTCCTCGATCACCCCGCAGACGTCGGTCGACCTGGCCAAGAACGCGGCCGAGAAGGGCATCCGCGTCATCGACGCCCCGGTGTCCGGCGGCGAGGCCGGCGCCATCGAGGCAGTACTGTCGATCATGGTGGGTGGCGAGCAGGCCGACTTCGACGCGGCCCTCCCGATCCTCGAGGCCCTCGGCAAGACCATCGTCCTGTGCGGCCCGCACGGCTCCGGCCAGACGGTGAAGGCCGCCAACCAGCTGATCGTCGCCGTCAACATCCAGGCCTGCGCCGAGGCCGTCGTCTTCCTCGAGAAGTCCGGCGTGAACCTCCAGGCCGCCCTGGACGTCCTGAACGGCGGCCTGGCCGGCTCCACGGTCCTGACCCGCAAGAAGGACAACTTCCTGAACCGGGACTTCAAGCCGGGCTTCCGCATCGACCTGCACCACAAGGACATGGGCATCGTCACCGACGCCGCCCGCAATGTCGGTGCCGCGCTGCCGGTCGGCGCCGTGGTCGCCCAGCTGGTCGCGTCCCTGCGCGCGCAGGGCGACGGCGGCCTGGACCACTCGGCCCTGCTG
>NZ_JBSGZO010000770.1:0-2502 GCF_053611045.1 Streptomyces sp. NPDC054841
CCGCGGCGTCTACGCGTACCAGTCCATGTCCGGAACGTCGATGGCCGCCCCGCACGTCGCGGGCGCCGCCGCCATCGTCAAGCAGCGCCACCCCGACTGGACCGCGCAGCAGATCAAGGCCGCGCTCGTCTCCTCCGCGAAGGCCACGGCTCCCGGCGACGTAAGCGAGATCGGCGGCGGCCGCCTCGACGTCAGGGCCGCGCTCGCCGCCACGGTCACCGGCGCGCCCGCCGTCCAGGGCGGCACCTTCAACTGGCCGCAGGACAGCACCGACCGCACCACCGTCCAGCTGCCCTACACCAACCACGGCGACACGCCCGTCACGCTGGACCTGGCCGTCCAGCGCGTCACCGGCAACGACGGCTCCACGGTCCGCTCGACGCCCGCCCGCCTCGGCGCGCGCACCGTCACCGTCCCGGCCGGAGCCACCGTCGAGATCCCGCTGACCCTCGACCCGTCCGCGGACCTCGCCCGCGGCCAGTACGGTGACATCACCGGCCGCGTCCTCGCCACCGCGCCCGGCATCAGCGTCTCCACCCCCTTCTCGCTGTACGTCGAGCCGCAGACCGTCACCCTGCGCGTCAAGCTCGTCGACCGCGCCGGAAAGCCCGCCGACGGCTCGTCCTCGGTCGATGTGATCGGCACCGACACCGCCACCGGTGAGCGCCGCTTCAACGCGGGCGCGGCCGACCAGATCTACCGGCTGCGCCCCGGCTCGTACTTCCTCTCCTCCTTCGTCACGAGCCCCGACGCGTCGGTCGGTTACCTCGGCCGTCCGCAGCTGGAGCTGACGAAGGACACGACGGTGGTCCTGGACGCGCGCAAGGCCCACCGCCTCCAGGTGCGGACCGACAAGCCCGGTGAGAACCGTGCCGGCACGCTCGCCTTCGCCCGCTCCTGGGACAACTGGCTCCACGCGGGCACGATCACCGGCGGCCGCCAGATCCAGCAGTACTACGCCTCCGTCGAAGGCCGCGCCGATGAAGGCGACTTCGAATTCGGCAGCTACTGGCGCCGCTACGCCCCGCAGATCACCGAACTCGCCGTGACCGACGGCCTCGCGCTGCACCCGGTGAGCTCCGGATTCGGCTCCGCCAACCTCGACGGCACCGGCTCCGCACAGCTCGTCGACGCCGGGTCGGGTACGGCGGCGGAGCTCGCCGCCGCCGGTGCCAAGGGCCGTATCGTCCTCGTCCGTGTCCCCGACGACAGCACCCTGGTGGCCCAGCAGGCCCGGGCCGCGCAGGCCGCCGGCGCCGTCGCGCTGATCGCCCACCGCGCCACGCCCGGCACCTGGTACCCGGCTTCGGGATTCCTCGGCGCGCCGCTGCCCGCGCTCTCCGTGCCGTCGGACGAGGCCGCCGAGCTGATCGCACGGCTCGCAGCGGGCCCCGTCACCCTGCGCTGGAAGGCCACCGCCAAGAGCCCGTACGTCTACAACCTCGCCTTCCCCGAGGACGGTCCGGTCACCTCGGACCGCACCTACCGGGTCCGTGACAGCAAGCTCGGCGCCACCGAGGCGACCTACCGCGCGATGGGCACGGCCGCCGACTACCTCGACGGTGTGTCAGCGCTGCGCCCCGGCACCGGTCAGCAGGTCTACCTCGGCGGACTCGTCGACCTGGTCGCCGCACCGGGCAAGCGCACCGAGTACCACTCGGCCGGCGCCACCGCCTACTCCCAGACGCTGTCCAGCAGCTTCCCCTGGGGCGAGTTCATGCTCGGTACCAGCCACGAGTACCGTGCCGGCGGGCGGCGCACCGAGTCCTGGTACGGCGGCGTCGTCGCCCCGACCGCCCCGCGTGACGCGTCCGGCAGGCCGGTCCTCGCCGCCGAGCGGCAGGACAACCTCATCGGTGTCGCCACGGCCTTCTGGGGCGACAGCGAGCACGCGGGCCAGGCCGGTTCCTTCGGCGACATCGGCAATCTGACCCTCAAGCGCGACGGTGAGGAGATCGGCAGCTCCTCGTATCCCTTCGGGGTCTTCGAGGTCCCGGCGGACGACGCGGCGTACGAACTCACCCAGCGCACCATGAAGGTGGGACAGCCCGCCGCGGTCTGGCAGCGCTCGACGGAGCTGTCCACCGTCTGGACATTCCGTTCCGCACGCGACGAGGGCGCGTACTCCCAAGGCATCCCGCTCCTCTTCCCGGTGATCGGCCTTCCCGAGGACGGGCTCAAGACCCTCCCGGCGGCCGACGGCCAGAAGCTCACGCTCGGAGTGTCGGGGCACGCCGGGTACACCCCGGGTGCGCTGGTCTCGGCCAAGGTGTCGTACTCGTACGACGGCGGCACCACCTGGACCCAGGCCAGGACGTCGCAGCAGGGCGGCAACTGGACCGCGACCGTGGACCACGCGGGCAGGAGCGGTGAACCGGTCACCCTGAAGGCCGAGTTGACCGACGCGAACGGCAACTCCGTCACTCAGACAGTGGAACGCGCGTACGACGTGCGCTGACCACCGGTACGTCCGCCGGGCGGCCTTCCCGTGGGGGGTTGGGC
>NZ_JBSGZO010000771.1:0-2055 GCF_053611045.1 Streptomyces sp. NPDC054841
CAGGGACACCTCGCCGGTGTCCGGGTCGACGACCGCGCTGCGGGCGCCGCCGTCGCCGTCGCCGATGAGGATGCCGGGGCCGGCGCCGGAGACGGTCGGCGCCCCGGTCCAGGGCACCTCGACGCGCTGCCGGGCGCCGTCGAGGGCGGCGTAGATGTCCAGGGAGACGAAGGTGCCGGCGGGGGTGAGATAGTCGCGTCCGGCCTTCCCGTACGACCAGACGACGAAGAACTGCCGGTCGTCCTGGGTGACGGACAGCAGCCGTGGGAAGTGCTCCGGGCCGGCCAGTGCGGAGAACGGTTCACCCGACCAGCCTCGCCTGCCGGTCCCGGCGTCCAGGGTCCGCAGCCGGAAGCGGTCGTCCCCCACCCGCTCCAGATAGGCGATCAGCCCGGTCTCGCGGGCGAGCGCGTACTCGGGCGAGGCGTCGGGCACCTCCCAGCCCCGCGCGGTGTCGTACGCGGCGGGGACGGTGAGCTGCGTGGCCGGACCCGAGCTCTTCCGCGCCGGTTTCTTCGGCTTGCCGCCGCTGTTGTCGTCCTTGCCCCCGCCGCCGCAGGTGGCGAGCAGGAGGATCATCGCCAGGACGGCGACTCCCGCCACCAAGGCCATACGTACGACCCGCTGTCTCATGGTCCCCCCGATGAGCAGTACTGCCGGTCAACGGCCGTCAGACTAGCAACTGGCCCTGTACCCACAGCAGTTCGGTTACGTAGCCGTTCTGTCCCGGTTCGGCACGGGCGTTCCGCCCAGGCGGGAAGGCGATCCGTGGCCAGGGCCTGTCCTAGAATTCGCCGGTGAACGCCACCCTCCCCGATGCCCTCGCCGGCCTTCTCGACGGTCTGCCGCAGAGCCGAGTCACCCAGGCGGTGGACCGGCTGATCGCCAGCTACCGGGGGGATACGCCGACGGACGCGCCGGTGCTGCGCGACCGGGCGGACGTCGCCGCGTACGCCGCGTACCGGATGCCCGCGACGTTCGAGGCGGTACGGTCCGCGCTCACCGCCCTGCGCCGGGCCGCGCCCGACTGGGTGCCGGCCACCCACACCGACATCGGCGGCGGCACGGGCGCGGCGAGCTGGGCGGTCGCGGACGCCTGGCCGGAGGGCTCCCATCGCACCACCGTCCTCGACTGGGCGGAGCCCGCGCTGGCACTCGGCCGCGAACTGGCGGCGGTCGCGGACTCGCCCGCGCTGCGGGGCGCCGAGTGGCGGCGGGCGCGGATCGGCGAGGCGATGCGGCTGGAGCCGACGGACCTGATCACGGTCTCGTACGTGCTGAAGGAACTTGACGCGGCGGACCGGACGGCGGTCGTCACGCAGGCCGCGGCGGCGGGCCAGGCGGTCCTGATCGTCGAGCCGGGAACCCCCGACGGCTACGAGCGGATCATCGCCGCGCGCGACCAGCTGATCGCCGCGGGTCTGCGCGTCGCGGCGCCGTGCCCGCACAGCGCGGACTGCCCGATCGTCCCGGGTACGGACTGGTGCCACTTCGCCGCGCGCGTCAGCCGGTCCTCGCTGCACCGCCAGGTGAAGGGCGGGTCGCTTGCGTACGAGGACGAGAAGTTCAGCTACGTCGCCGCGACCCGCTTCCCGGCGACCCCTGCGGCTTCCCGCGTCACCCGTAAACCCCAGCTCCGCAAGGGCCAGGTCCTCCTGGAACTGTGCGATGAGGACGAGACCCTCCACCGCGCCACAGTGACGAAGCGCCACGGCCCCTTGTACCGCGCGGCCCGCGACACCGCCTGGGGCGACGACTGGCCTCCGGCGCCCTGAGCGGCTCGGTGGTACCGGTTCCCGTTCGGCGGGCCGGTGTGTCCGTCCTCAAGCGCCGGGCGGGCTGTGGTGGTACCGGTTCCCGTTCGGCGGGCCGGTGTGTCCGTCCTCAAGCGCCGGACGGGCTGTGGTGGTGCCGGTTCCTGTCCGGTGGGCCGGTGTGGCCGCTCGCGTCCGACTCGGGTCGGGCCGGTGTGTCCGTCCTCAAGCGCCGGACGGGCTGTGGTGGTGCCGGTTCCTGTCCGGTGGGCCGGTGTGGCCGCTCGCGTCCGACTCGGGT
>NZ_JBSGZO010000771.1:2155-2501 GCF_053611045.1 Streptomyces sp. NPDC054841
CGGGCCGGTGTGTCCGTCCTCAAGTACCGGACGGGCTGTGGTGGTGGCGGTTCCCGTCCGGCGGGCCGGTGTGGCCGGCGGCGTGCAACTCGGGTGGGGCCGGGGTGGCGGCCCGCGTCCAACTCGGTGGGGCCGGGGTGGCGGCCCGCGTCCAACTCGGTGGGGCCGGGGTACCGCCCGTGTCCAACTCGCGGCGGGCCGGGGCCGCCGGCCGCGTCCGACTCCTGCCCGGCCGCGGTGCGAAGCTGCCGTGGCTCCGCAGGGGGCGGTCGGGGGTACCCGTACCCCCGACACTCACCGCGCCCAGGGGCGCAGAGGCGCAGGGGGTACGGGGGCGCCCCCGTAC
>NZ_JBSGZO010000772.1:0-2500 GCF_053611045.1 Streptomyces sp. NPDC054841
GCGTGAAGCTCTGCTGTCGGCCCGTTTAAGAAATCCTCGATGGACTGAACGCTCCGTGCTCGGCAGATTGGTGCCCGTCCACCGACCGGCGCTGTCGTGCCTGGTCAGCCCTGCCTCGCCACGCCTGGAGCCGCACCATGAAGGCACTCGTCAAGCAGCAAGCCGAGCCCGGGCTGTGGCTCATGGACGTCCCCGAGCCCGAGTACGGCACCGGCGATGTGCTGATCAAGGTGCTCCGTACCGGCATCTGCGGGACCGATCTCCACATCCGCTCCTGGGACGGCTGGGCCCAGCAGACGATCAGCACCCCGCTCGTCGCGGGCCATGAGTTCGTCGGCGAGGTCGCCGCCATCGGCAACGACGTCCAGGACATCGCGGTCGGCGACCTGGTCAGCGGCGAGGGGCATCTCGTCTGCGGCAAGTGCCGCAACTGTCTCGCGGGCCGCCGCCACCTGTGCCGCAGCACCATCGGGCTCGGCGTCGGGCGTGACGGCGCGTTCGCCGAGTACGTCGCCCTGCCCGCGTCCAACGTGTGGGTGCACCGCACCGAGGTCGACCTGGACGTCGCCGCGATCTTCGACCCGTTCGGGAACGCCGTGCACACCGCGCTGTCCTTCCCGCTTGTCGGCGAGGACGTCCTGATCACCGGCGCGGGCCCCATCGGCGTCATGGCGGCGGCCGTCGCCAGGCATGCCGGCGCCCGCAACGTCGTGATCACCGACGTGAGCGAGCCGCGCCTCGACCTGGCCCGCAAGGTCGGCGCCACCCTCGCGGTCAATGTCGCCGAGACCGACATCGCCGAGGCCCAGCGCACCCTCGGCCTGAAGGAGGGCTTCGACATCGGCCTGGAGATGTCCGGCCGCCCCGAAGCCATGCGCGACATGATCGACAACATGACCCACGGCGGCCGGATCGCCATGCTCGGACTGCCCGCGCAGGAGTTCGCCGTCGACTGGTCCAAGATCGTCACCTCGATGATCACCATCAAGGGCATCTACGGCCGCGAGATGTTCGAAACCTGGTACGCGATGACCGTGCTGCTGGAAGGCGGGCTCGACCTCAGCCCCGTCATCACCGGCAGCTACGGCTACCAGGACTTCGATGCGGCCTTCGACGAGGCCGCCACGGCACGCAGCGGCAAGATCATCCTCGACTGGACCTCGTGACCTCGTGATTCCGTTGCCCGGTTCGTCTCACCTGCCTGCCCCGCACGCCCAGTGACCCCAGGGAGCACCCCTATGTACGCGTCCGTACGCGATGACCTCCGCGCCACCCTCGACGAGATCCGTGCCGCCGGACTCCACAAGCCCGAGCGGGTCATCGGCACCCCGCAGTCCGCGTCCGTCGCCGTCACCGCCGGCGGCGCCCCCGGTGACGTGCTGAACTTCTGCGCCAACAACTACCTCGGTCTCGCCGACCACCCCGAGGTCATCGCCGCAGGCAAGGAGGCCCTGGACCGCTGGGGCTACGGCATGGCCTCGGTCCGCTTCATCTGCGGCACCCAGGAGGTCCACAAGGAGCTGGAGAGGCGGCTCTCGGCCTTCCTGGGCCAGGAGGACACGATCCTCTACTCCTCCTGCTTCGACGCGAACGGCGGCGTCTTCGAGACCCTCCTCGGCGCCGAGGACGCCGTCATCTCCGACGCCCTCAACCACGCCTCGATCATCGACGGCATCCGCCTCTCCAAGGCCGCCCGTTTCCGTTACGCCAACCGCGACATGGCCGACCTGGAGGCGAAGCTCAAGGAGGCGTCCGGCGCCCGCCGCCGCCTGATCGTCACCGACGGCGTCTTCTCCATGGACGGCTACGTCGCACCGCTCCAGGAGATCTGCGACCTCGCGGACCGCTACGACGCCATGGTCATGGTCGACGACTCGCACGCCGTCGGCTTCGTCGGCCCCGGCGGCCGCGGCACCCCCGAGCTGCACGGCGTCATGGACCGCATCGACATCATCACCGGCACCCTCGGCAAGGCCCTCGGCGGCGCCTCCGGTGGCTACGTCGCGGCCCGCGCCGAGATCGTCGCCCTGCTGCGTCAGCGCTCCCGCCCGTATCTGTTCTCCAACTCCCTCGCGCCCGTCATCGCCGCCGCCTCCCTCAAGGTCCTCGACCTGCTGGAGTCCGCCGGTGACCTGCGGGAGAAGCTCGCCGCCAACACCGCGCTCTTCCGTACGAAGATGACCGAGGCGGGCTTCGAGATCCTGCCCGGCGACCACGCGATCGCGCCCGTCATGATCGGCGACGCCGCCGAGGCCGCCCGCATGGCCGAGCTGCTCCTGGAGCGCGGCGTGTACGTGATCGGCTTCTCGTACCCGGTGGTCCCGATGGGCCAGGCCCGGATCCGCGTCCAGCTCTCCGCCGCGCACTCCACCGAGGACGTGGAGCGGGCGGTTGCCGCCTTCGTCGACGCCCGGGCGACAATGGCCGTGTGATCGACCCGCGCAGGCTCCGCATACTGCGTGCCGTGGCGGACCACCGTACGGTGACCGCCGCGGCAGCA
>NZ_JBSGZO010000773.1:0-2476 GCF_053611045.1 Streptomyces sp. NPDC054841
CGGCACGACAGGTCTGTCTGGGGGATGGTCATGAGCGGTCGCGGAAGGCTCGCCCTGTGCGCCTTCGCCGCCACGCTGATGGCGGCGTGCGCACTGCTGCCGCTGGTCGATCCGTTTACGTGGATGCTGCAGGCCGCGTTCCTGCTGGCAATGGTCAGCGGGGCCGGCGCGCTGGCCCGGCGGGTGCCGCTGGCGCGGCCGCTGACCGTGGCGGCACAGGCGGTCCTCGTGCTGCTCATGCTCACCCTGGTCTTCGCCAGGGAGCAGGCCGTCATCGGACTGATCCCCGGACCCGACGTCTTCACCCACTTCGCCGACCTGCTGTCCGCGGGCGCCGGTGACGTGGGCCAGTACGCGATCCCGGCGCCGGCCACCGAAGGCATCCGGCTGATGCTGGTCGGCGGGGTGCTGGTGATCGGGCTGGCGGTGGACGCGCTCGCGGTGACCTACCGCAGCGCCGCCCCGGCCGGTCTGCCGCTGCTCGCGCTGTACTCGGTGGCGGCCGGGCTGTCCGGCGGCGGCGCGAGCTGGCTGACGTTCCTGCTGGCGGCTTCGGGCTATCTGCTGCTTCTGCTGGCCGAGGGCCGGGACCGGCTCTCCCAGTGGGGCCGGGTGTTCGGCGGCGCTCCGCCGCGCGGTGCGGCCGGGTTCGACACGGGCGACAGGCCGGCGCAGGCGCCGGTGCGTACCGGCCGGCGGATCGGTGTGGTCGCGCTGGGCGTCGCGCTCGTCGTCCCGGCGGCGTTGCCCGCTCTGGGCAGCGGGCTGCTGGGCAACACCGGCACCGGTACGGGAGACGGCCCGGGCGGCGGCACGATCAATGCGGTGAACCCGGTGGTGACGCTGCAGGACAGCCTCAACCAGCCCGAGGCCCGCGAGTGGCTGAAGTACAAGACCAACGCGGGCTCCACAGGCGACATGTATCTGCGGATCATGGCGCTGGATCAGTTCGACGGCGGCGCGTGGAAGTTCTCGGTGCGCAAGGTCACCGACATCCCCGACCGGCTCCCCCGGCCGGACGGTCTGAGCGAGAGCGTCAACACGACCGAGATCAGGACGAACGTGTCCGCCGCGGAGTCGTACAAGCAGGGCTGGCTGCCGATGCCGTATCCGGCGACCAAGGTGGGTGTCGGCGGGAACTGGCGTTTCGACCCCGCCAGGCGGACCATCGTCGGCGACCACAAGCAGACGACCGGCGGACTGCAGTACTCGGTCAACAGCCTCCAGGTGAAACCGACGGCGGAGCAGCTCGCCCGGGCTCCCAAGGCTCCCGCGTCGGTGCTGCGTGAGTACGCGAAGGTGCCCGACTCGCTGCCGGCCGACGTGCCGGCCACGGCGCGCCAGGTGACGAAGGGCTCGACGAACGACTACGAGCGGGCCGTCAAGCTCCAGGACTACTTCGCCGTGAACGGCGGCTTCACCTACGACACCGAGGTGGACTCGGGCGGTGGCGTCCAGGCGATCTCCCGCTTCCTGAAGAACAAAGAAGGTTTCTGCATCCACTTCTCGTTCTCCATGGCCGCGATGGCACGGACCTTGGGGATCCCGGCGCGGGTCGCCGTGGGCTTCACCCCCGGTACCCCCAGTGCGGGCGGGGCGATGTCGGTCAGCAACCGCGACGCCCACGCCTGGCCCGAGCTGTACTTCGAGGGTGTGGGGTGGACGAGGTTCGAGCCGACGCCGACCCGGGGCAGTGTCCCCGACTACACCCGTCCCGGCACCCCGTCGGGCGGTCCGACGAGTCCGGCGGAGCCGTCGGCTAGCGCCTCCGTGGCGCTGCCCGCCGTCCCCTCGCAGTCGGACAGCTGCTCGCCGCAGGACCGCCGGCTCGGGGAGTGCGGGGCCGCGGCGCCGCAGGACGTGCTGCCGCCCACCGAGGAGGGGGTGTCGCTGCAGACGATCCTCCTGTGGATCGCTGCGGGGGCCGGCGTGGTGCTCATACCGCTGCTGCCGCTGCTGTGGCGGCTGCGGGTACGGACCCGCCGGCTCGGCTCCGACGGGCGTACGCCCGAGGACGCCACCGCCCGGACCCTGGCGGCCTGGGAGGAGATCGCCGACACGGCCTGGGACCACGGCGTCCTGCCGGACGAGTCGCAGACGCCGCGCAAGGCCGCCGCGCGCATCGTGCGGCTCGGCCGCCTGGAGGGCGCGCCCGCCGACTCGGTGCACCGAGTGGCCCACGCTGTGGAGCAGGTGCTGTACGCGCCGAACCCCCGGCCCGGCACGGGCCTGGCCGACGAAGTGGCACGGGTCCGTACGGGGCTGACCGCCTCGGCGAGCCGGGGGACACGGCTGCGTGCCCTGTTCCTGCCGCGCTCGACGGTCCGGTTGGCGTGGGCGTTCTCGGAGCGGTGGAACGCGCTCACGGACCGCTGGACGGCTGCCCGGCGCCGCCTTGTGGACCGTTGGACGGCACAGCTGCGGAGGCCGTCCCGGCAGCGCGGCTGACGAGGGGCGGCGTCCGGCCGGGCGGGGT
>NZ_JBSGZO010000774.1:0-2468 GCF_053611045.1 Streptomyces sp. NPDC054841
GCCCCGTTCCGCGCGTCTACCTGCAGGGTGCGCTGAGCGGCGAACTCCCCGGTGAGGACGAGCTCGTGGCGGCCGGGGTGCGGGTCGTGACGGTCCCGGGGGCGGGGCACAACATCATGTTCGACGCCCCGGACGTGTTCGTGCGTGCGGTCGCCGCGACGGAGCCGGTGACGGGGGTGGCGACCGGTGCGGCGGCCGGCGTGGCGACGGAGGCGGTGCCTCAGTCCTGACGCACCGCCAGGGCCAGGAAGCGCGCGTCCTCGTCGGCGTACGAGACCAGCCGCCATCCCGAACCGTCCAGCAGCGGACGGAGATTGGGCTCGGCACGCAGATCGTCCTCGGTGAGCTGCCGGCCCTGGCGTGCGGCCAGCGCGGCCCGCCCGATGGGATGGAACAGCGCCAGACGCCCGCCGTCGCGCACCACCCGCGCCAACTCGCGCAGATTCTCCGCGGGCCGGGGCAGATGCGCGACGAGACCGGCAGCGAACACCGCGTCGAGCGACCGCGAACGCATCGGCAGCCGCGCCACATCGGTGAGCACCAGCGATCCGGCGCGGTCCCGCCCGGCCCGGACCGCGGCCGCCAGCATCGCCGGGGTCAGATCGGCCCCGACGACGGTGCCTGCCCGCCCCACGGCATCCCGCAGCGCCGGCAGCGCACGCCCGGTGCCGCAGCCCGCGTCCAGAACCGCCTCGCCGGGGCGCAGGCCGAGCGCGGCGACCCCGGCGGCGTAGGCCGGGCCGTCGTCCGGGAAGCGCGCATCCCAGCCGGCAGCGCGGGCGCCGAAGAAGTCCTGTACATGCGTATGGTCGTGGGTCATGCGGGACATGATCCCGCAGGCCCTTGCCGGTCCTGCATCCGTCCCTCAGACAGACGTACGGTGCGCACGTTCGAGCCAGGTGCGATCGTTCGGAAACATCTCTCTGTCATATTCCATCAGCTTTCGAAATGCGCCCCAGCCGCGCGCCCCCTCGAGGACTAGCGTCCCTGAGCCATGGGACACCTGGACCACGCCGCCTTCGGCTGGCTGACCCCCGTGCTGTCGTACGTGATGGCATGCATCGGCGCCGCCCTCGGGCTGCGCTGCACCGTACGCGCGCTCGACGCGACCGGCCGATCGCGCCGCAACTGGCTCATCACCGCGGCCTCCGCCATCGGCACCGGTATCTGGACCATGCACTTCGTCGCCATGCTGGGCTTCGGCGTGACCGGCAGCGACATTCGCTACAACGTGCCGCTGACCATCCTCAGCCTGCTCGTTGCCATGCTCGTCGTCGGCGCGGGCGTGTTCGCCGTCGGCCACAGCCGCGACCGCGTCCGCGCCCTGCTGCTCGGCGGTCTCACCACCGGACTCGGCGTCGCCAGCATGCACTACCTCGGCATGGCCGCCCTGCGACTGCACGGCGAGGTGCGCTACGACCCGCTCCTCATCGCGCTCTCCGTCGCCATCGCCGTCGTCGCCGCGACCGCCGCCCTCTGGGCGGCACTCAACATCAAGTCGCCCGTCGCGGTCGCCATCGCCTCGCTCGTCATGGGCGCGGCGGTCAGCAGCATGCACTACACCGGCATGTTCGCGGTGAGCGTGCGCGTCGAACCGTCGGGCGGGACACTGCCCGGGGCCACGGCCATGCAGTTCATCTTCCCCCTCGCCGTCGGCCTCGGGTCCTACCTCTTCCTCACCTCCGCCTTCGTGGCTCTCTCCCCGACGGCGGGGGAACGGGCCGCCTACGCCTCGGCCGCGCGGACCACCGAACCGGCCGGCGTGCCCACCAACACCCGCACAGCTCCCTCGAACGCCGCACCCACCACGCAGTAACGCTGCCTCGCCCGCCGCACCCCACCGCCCCGTACCCGGAACGAGGAGGCCATGCGCACACCTCGCAGCACGCCCGGCGCCGATGCGCCGCCACCGCATGCGCACCCGCCTGTCGGACCGACAGCGCCGGGAACACGCGGACGCCGCGCCCACGCCGGACCACCCGCGGACGAACGGCCGGAACCGGCAACGGACCGCGATCCGGCAGCAGGACGGCCGGACGACGGCCGCCGCGAGAAGTGGCAGCTGCGCCCCAGAACGGTACGTGCCAAGATCGTCTCACTGCTGATGGTGCCCGTCGTCTCCCTCCTCGCCCTCTGGGGCTTCGCCACCGTCACCACCGCCCAGGACGTCGCCCGGCTGCGCCAGCTCCAGGACGTCGAGGACGGCATCCGCGGACCCGTTGCCGAAGCCGTCACCGCCCTGCAGGCCGAACGCCGCGCCGCTCTCCGTCAGATCGCCGCCCCTGCCCCGGAGCGCGCCGCCGAACTCCAGCAGCAGGTCACACTCACCGAGGCCGCCCTCGCGAAACTGTCGCTCGACGACTCGCACACCGTCGCCGACAGGGGCGACCTCCCCGCGGCGGTCGCCGGCCGGCTCGACCGGCTCATCACCGGAGGCCGCGAACTGCGGGGCCTGCGCGTCTCCGTCC
>NZ_JBSGZO010000775.1:0-2467 GCF_053611045.1 Streptomyces sp. NPDC054841
GGTGTCGCGCGGTGGGCCGTGGTGGTTGGGGGAACTGCCCCCGCGGGCGTGGTCGCCGACGTGTCGACGGGCCCAGTGGCTGCGTCGTTACGGCGCCATCTCGTACGCCCCGGACAGCGCCTCGACGCGCTGCCAGACGCGCGCCGAGCGAGCCTCGTCGACAACGGGACGCCGCACCGCGCCCAGCGCCCAGCGCTGCTGCTCCTCGGTGGCGGAGTCCTTGCCGTGCAGCTCGACGGCGTGCGCGGAGAAGTCGCGTACGAGGACCGAGAACAGCTCGTCGAGCACGTCCTCGTCCAAGTCCTTCAGGCGGGCCTGCTCCAGGATCAGCTGGCCGTGCACCACCAGCGCGAACAGCTGGCCGACGGCGAGAAGAAGGTCGAGGTCGCGGCTCTGCTCCTCATCGGGGGCTGCGGTGGTGACGAACTCGCACAGGGCGTCGGCCTGCTCGCGGAAGCGGGCGACGTTGGGCACAGTGGCATACGCGTCGTAGGCGGTGCGCCAGTCGTGGAAGCGTACGGAACCCAGCCCGCGGGCCGGTCCCTGCCGGAAGAGGAACGCGTCGTCGGCCGCGTCGAGGCGGGTCGGCACGGGCGCGTACTCGGCCGGGTCCAGCAGGTGGTTGCGCATGAACTTGAGGATCAGCGCGAGGTTGACGTGGACCGTGCCCTCGAGCTTGGGCAGCCCCCGGATCTCGGTGGCGGCCTGCGCGAAGTAGGTGTCCTTCTCGAAGCCCTTGGCCGCGATGACGTCCCACATCAGGTCGATGACCTTCTCGCCCTCCGTGGTCACCTTCATCTTCGTCATCGGGTTGAACAGCAGGTAGCGGCGGTCGTCGGGGCCGGCGGAGCGGAAGTAGTCGACGGCACGGTCGCTGAACAGCTTCATGCCGACCAGGCGGACATACGCGTCGGCCAGCTCGCGGCGCACGTGCGGGAAGGCGGTCACGGGGCGGCCGTAGAGGACGCGGTTGTGCGCGTGGGTGACGGCCTCGTACATCGCGTGCTCGCAGATGCCGATCGAGGCGGTGCAGAGGTTGAACTTGCCGACGTTGACGGTGTTGAGCGCGGCGTCGAAGGCGGCGCGTCCGGTGTGCAGGACGTCCTCGGGACCGACCGGGTAGTCGTCGAGGCGGAACTCGCTGACGTACTTCGAGGAGTCGACGACGTTCTTCACCAGGTGGTACGCCGGGTGGCGGCTGTCGGCGGCGAAGAAGACGTACCCGTCCGGGCCCTCGATGTCGGTGCGGCGGCCGAAGACGGAGACGAGCCCTGCGGCATTGCCGTTGCCGATGTAGTACTTGGAGCCGCTCGCCCGGAAGCCACCGTTGCCGTCGGGCTCCAGGAGCATGTCGGTGGAGTAGATGTCAGCGCCGTGGGCCTTCTCGGACAGGCCGAAGGCGAACACCTCGCCCTGGTCCAGCAGTTCCGCCGCGCGGGTACGAGCAGCGGTGTTGTCGCTCTGCCAGACCGGGCCGAGACCGAGGATGGTCACCTGCCACGCGTACCAGTAGTCGAGGCCGTAGAACCCGAAGATCTCGTTGAGCGCGGCGATCCGGGCGGTGTCCCAGCGCTGGTCCTCCCGTCCGGCGGCGGAGGACGGGGTGAGGAAGGTGGCGAACAGCCCTTCCTTGGCGGCGAACGCGAGGAAGTCCGCGAGCCAGGCACGGGAGCGGTAGTCCTCGATCAGCCTGCGCTTGCCGCGCTCCTCGAACCAGTCGACGGTGGCGCGCAGCAGCCTGCGGGTCTCGGGGTCGAAGTGCGCCGGGTCGTACGTCCGCGGGTTGAACAGCAGGGCGTCGGTCATGGAGGTTCGCCTTCCGAGTGGTTGAGGGTTGAGGGTGCCGGTTGCCGGTTGCCAGGGGAAAGAGAAGCTGGGCGGTTCAGGAGTGCGACTGCGACGCGCCGAGGCGGTCGAGGGTGGCGAGTACGTCGTCGAGCCAGGCGATCGTCATCCGCTCGTACGCGATGCCGCCGCGCAGCACGACATGCTGCAGCTCCTGACCGGCGTCTGGCGGTGCGGGGGCCTCGGGCCCGGTGAAGTCACGCAGTTCCCCCGCGAGAAAGTGCGCAAGCCGGTCGCTGTGCACCTGGCGGTGCCGCTCGACCTCGCGAAGGAGCGCGCCGGGGTCGTCGAAGGCCGCACCGCGGATCTTCACGGCGAGCTCGTGCCGGATGCTCTCGGGTTCGATCGGCTCGTGCAGCCACCGGGAGAGGGCAGCGCGGCCGAGGCCGGCGACGGAGTACTCCTTCTTGTCCGGCCGGCCCTGTTGCGGCACGTCGCGGACGTCGAGCAGGCCGTCGCACTCCATGCGCTTGAGAACGCGGTAGATCTGCTGATGGGTGGCGGTCCAGAAGTAGCCGATGGACCGCTCGAACCGCCGGGCCAGCTCATAGCCGGAGCCCGGCTTCTCCAGCAGCGAGACCAGGATCGCGTGTTCGAGCGCCATACCTCGATCCTTCTATGC
>NZ_JBSGZO010000776.1:0-2459 GCF_053611045.1 Streptomyces sp. NPDC054841
GAACCGGGGGCTGCTAGAGCGGGGCGAGCAGCCAGGTGAGGATCCCGGGAAGGGCGTGCAGCGCGTCGAAGTGCGCGGCGGCCGGTTCCAGTACGGCCGTCGCGCCCGGGATGCGCTGCGCCAGCCAGCGGGAGTGGCCGACCGGCGAGAAGACGTCCTTCTCGCCGTGCCACAGCAGAACGGGCGATGTGATGTCGGCGGGGTCGAACCCCCAGGGACTGCCGAACGCCAGGGCGTCGTCGATCCAGCCGTACGCCGAAGTGCGCAGCGCCTCCTGGTAGTTGCGCAGCAGCATCGTCCGTACGCCGGCGTCCGCGACCACCATCCGGTCGGAGTCGGTGAGCTCCCGGCGCAGATCGTCGAGGAGTCTGACCGGGTCCCGCCGGATCTCCGCCGAGCGCAGGATGAACCGCGCGGTCAGCCCGTCCGGGTCGACGGTGGCCCTCGTGTACTCCAGCACATTGGAGGCGGCCATTCCCTCGAACCAGTCCAGACCGTCCGCGTCCCGCGGCGCGAGCGTCACCAGCGCCGCGGCCCTCGTCACCCGGTCGGGCAGCAGCGCGGCGCAGGCCAGGGCGTGCGGCGCGCCGCCGGAGCGGCCCACCACGGCGAACCGGTCGAGCCCCAGGGCGTCGGCGATCGCCCGCACGTCATGGACCACATCGGCCACGCTGCGGCCCGCCAACCGGTCCGAACCGCCGTAGCCGGGCCGGTCGTACGCGATCAGCTGCATCCCGCGCTGGTACAGCACCATGCCGCGCGGGGCCGGGCCCAGCCTGCTGCCCGGGGTGCCGTGCAGCAGGAAGACGGGCCTGCCCCGCGGGTCCCCGAGGCGCTCCACCATCAGATGCCGCCCGTCCGACGCGTGCACCCGACGTCGCACCCGCCGCCTCCTTCGCCATGGGGTCCAGATCTTCCGTGTATGCCGTGTACAGCAATACTGTCCTGGCATTCCCCGCCCCTTTGATGATTACCCATCAGGGGGCGGTGTACGGAAGCCCTCCGTGAGCCCGTTACCCGTCGAGATCTGGACAGGACTAGGCCTCACAGGCTGCCCATGGCCCTGTCGCACGGGGTGTTCGCAAACGAAACCGACCTGTGGCGACCGCCGGTGGTGAAGAAGCAGAGGGCGCATTGATGGTGTCGTGTGCGCGTCCTGAAGTCGACCTTGTGTGCTACCGGCGCGTATCGGAATAGTGGGCTCCCCATCCTCCGTGTCCGGGCACCCCACTTGCCCGAACACGGCCCCCCACAGGAGGTCGATGTTGAACCACCGACGCATACCCAAGAGGCGCGCGGCGATGGCAGGTGGAGCCGTTGCCGCACTCGTGGCCGCGGGAATCACCTTCCAGACTGCGAACGCCAGCGAGGAAAAGCCCTCGTTCACCGTCAAGACGCTGTCGGCCACAGCGGCCGGAAACCTTGCCTCCACCCTGGGCCAGGACCTGGGCGGCGACGCGGCGGGCGCGTACTACGACACCAAGGCCAAGGCCCTGGTGATGAATGTGGTGGACGAGGCCGCGGCCGACGCCGTGCGCAAGGCGGGCGGCAAGGCCAGAATCGTCGAGAACTCGCTGGCGGAACTGAAGTCCGCCCGGCAGACCCTCACCGACCGTGCCACCATCCCCGGTACTTCCTGGGCGACCGACCCGGTGACCAACAAGGTGGTCGTCACTGCCGACCGCACGGTCGAGGGCGCCGACTGGGCGAAGCTCCAGGGAGTCGTGAAGGGGCTCGGCTCGAAGGCGGAACTGAAGAAGACGGCGGGGGAGTTCAAGCCCTTCATCGCCGGCGGTGACGCCATCCACAGTGGCGGCGGGCGCTGTTCGCTCGGCTTCAACGTCGTCAAGGACGGCAAGCCGCACTTCATCACGGCCGGCCACTGCGGCAAGGCCGGCAGCGAGTGGGCCCAGTCGGCAGGCGGTCCGGCCATCGGCACCATGGTCGACTCGCAGTTCCCCGAGAACGACTTCGCGCTCGTCAAGTACAGCGGCGACACCGAGCACCCGAGCGCCGTGAACCTCTACGACGGCGGCTCGCAGAAGATCACCAAGGCGGGCGAGGCGACCGTCGGCATGAAGGTCTCCCGCAGTGGCTCCACCACGCAGGTGCACGACGGCGAAGTCACCGGCCTCGACGCCACCGTGAACTACGGCGACGGCCAGATCGTCAACGGCCTCATCCAGACGACGGTCTGCGCCGAGCCCGGCGACAGCGGCGGCTCGCTCTTCGCGGGCGACACCGCGATCGGTCTGACCTCGGGCGGCAGCGGCGACTGCTCCTCGGGCGGCGAGACGTTCTTCCAGCCGGTTCCGGAAGCGCTGAAGGCGTTCGGCGCCGAGATCGGCTGACGCCGGCGGAGAACTGCCCCGAGCTGGGCCGAAGGCCCGGGCCGCCCTCAGGGGCGCGCCACGCACGACCAGGGCCTGTCTTCCGGATCAGGCCGGATCAGCCCGGCC
>NZ_JBSGZO010000777.1:0-2446 GCF_053611045.1 Streptomyces sp. NPDC054841
GGCCCCTGTCGTTGTCACAGGTGTCGCGTAGGCTCACTTCCGTACGAGGTTCTTGTACGACCTTGAAGTTTTCCCGTATGACTTCCGGACATGGGGAGGGGGCCCACAGTGCTCATCGACACCTACGGCCGTGTGGC
This sequence comes from Streptomyces sp. NPDC054841, assembly GCF_053611045.1. Lineage (NCBI taxonomy): Bacteria > Bacillati > Actinomycetota > Actinomycetes > Kitasatosporales > Streptomycetaceae > Streptomyces > Streptomyces sp. NPDC054841. The sequence continues at coordinate 138 of NZ_JBSGZO010000777.1, forward strand.
CACTGACCTGCGGGTTTCGCTCACGGACCGGTGTAATCTGCGATGTGCCTACTGCATGCCGGAAGAAGGCCTGCAGTGGCTCGCCAAGCCCGACCTCCTCACCGACGACGAGATCGTCCGGCTCATCCGTATCGCCGTGACCCAGCTGGGGATCACCGAGGTCCGCTTCACCGGCGGCGAGCCGCTGCTGAGGCCCGGCCTCGTCGGCATCGTCGAGCGCTGTGCCGCGCTGGCGCCCCGCCCCAAGATGTCGCTGACGACCAACGGAATCGGCCTCAAGCGCACCGCGACCGCCCTCGAGGCCGCCGGCCTGGACCGGGTCAATGTCTCGCTCGATACGCTCCGTCCCGACGTCTTCAAGACCCTCACCCGCCGCGACCGCCACCACGATGTGCTGGAGGGTCTCCAGGCCGCCCGCGACGCCGGACTGACCCCGGTCAAGGTCAATACGGTCCTGATGCCGGGGCTCAACGACGACGAGGCGCCCGACCTCCTCGCCTGGGCCGTCGAGCACGACTACGAGCTGCGCTTCATCGAGCAGATGCCTCTGGACGCCCAGCACGGCTGGAAGCGCGACGGGATGATCACCGCGGGCGACATCCTTCAGTCGTTGCGCACGCGCTTCAGCCTCACGCCCGAGGGCGACGAGGCACGCGGCTCCGCGCCCGCCGAGCGCTGGCTCGTGGACGGCGGACCGCACCGGGTCGGAGTCATCGCCTCCGTCACCCGCCCCTTCTGCAGCGCCTGCGACCGCACCCGGCTGACCGCCGACGGACAGGTCCGCACCTGCCTGTTCGCGCAGGAGGAGACCGATCTGCGCGGCGCTCTGCGCTCCGCCGCGCCGGACGAGGAGATCGCCCGGATCTGGAAGCTCGCGATGTGGGGGAAGAAGGCCGGATCCGGGCTGGACGACCCGGCGTTCCTCCAGCCTCAGCGCCCCATGTCAGCCATCGGCGGCTGATTCCCGCTCCCACGCGTCGAGCGTCACGACGTCCTTCAGGAAACCCCGGATACCGAGGAACTGGGACAGATGCTCGCGGTGCTCGTCGCACGCGAGCCAGGTCTTGCGGCGCTCGGGCGTATGCAGCTTCGGGTTGTTCCAGGCCAGTACCCAGACGGCGGCTGCCCGGCAGCCCTTCGCGGAACAGATCGGGGTCTCGTCACTCACCGGATCATTGTCCCCAACGTGGCGACGCCGAGCAGCCACGGGGGGAGCTGCCCGGCGTCGGTCCGTCGCTCCGACGGGGGATGCGGAGCGCACACGCAGTATGTCACGCGGAACGGGCTGCGGTGCACAGGAACTTCATGATTGATCTGAGCTTTTCTTGAGCTTCCCGGGCAGGTGCGCCCGGCGTCGCCGGTCAGCCCTGCCGGGTCGTCCGTTCCGCCTCGTCCTCCGCCTGCTCCTCCGCCTGGGCCTTCCGGCCGGATGCGGCGGATTCCGTTTCGGAAGATCCGGCGTTGAGCATAGGTCGCGTGGGGGCCGGGATGAAGGTGGGGGGCAGTTTCGGAGCGCTCTCGCGGCCCGCGTTGGCGATCACCACGGCGATGTACGGCAGCGTCGCGCCCAGCACCAGCGCCACGATCGCCACGTGCCGCTCGACATTCCAGAGCGTCGCGGCCAGGATCACCGCCAGGGTCCGGATCGACATCGAGATCACATAGCGGCGCTGCCGGCCGCGCACATCGTCGGCCAGTCCCTGACGGGCTCCGGTGATCCGGAAGACCTCGGTCGTGCTGTGCTTCCGCATGTCGTTCCACCGCCCGGCTGCCACGCCGGACTCTCCCCGGTCCGGACCTGCTTCAACGGTACGCCGCGACTCCGACGCATTCGAGACCGGGGCCGCTTCACCTGGGTGGACGATACCTCTGCGTACTGTGTGCGAAGCTGTCCGACATGCGTCGTATGGCGGATACGTCGAGACTGTCCGTAACTGCTCACGTCGATCCAACCAGGAGGCAGCCATGGGCTGGTTGTGGGCGATCATTGTCGGGTTTGTGCTGGGACTGCTGGCCAAGGCGATCCTGCCGGGGAAGCAGCACAGCCCGCTCTGGCTGATCACGATCTTCGGCATCATCGGCGGGATCGCCGGCAACGCCCTCGCGGGAGCCTTCGGGATCGGCGAGACCCCAGGCATCGACTGGGGCCGCCACGCCCTGCAGATCGTCGCCGCCCTGATCGTCGTCGGTGTCGGCGACATGCTCTACATGTCGGTGCGGGGCAAGAAACAGGCGGCCTGACGGCGCCGGGCGTACGACAGTGGCCTGACGGCCCCCGCGTACGACAGCGGCCGGGTGGGGCTCGATCT
>NZ_JBSGZO010000778.1:0-2443 GCF_053611045.1 Streptomyces sp. NPDC054841
GCTGAGGGCGGTCAGCCCTGGTAGGGCTTGGCCTCGATGATCTTGACCATGGCCGTCTTGCCGTTCGGCAGCTCGTACTCGGCCTCTTCGCCGACCTTCTTGCCGTTGACGCCCGCGCCGAGCGGGGACTGCGGCGAGTACGTCGAGATGTCCTCCGACGCGTACTCGCGGGAGGCGAGCAGGAAGGTCTCGGTGTCGCTCTCGTCGCCGTCGAAGGCGACGGTCACGACCATGCCGGGGGCCACCATGCCGTTGTCCGCCGGGGCCTCGCCGACCTTCGCCTTCTCCAGGAGCTGGGTCAGCTGGCGCACACGGAGCTCCTGCTTGCCCTGCTCCTCCTTGGCCGCGTGGTACCCGCCGTTCTCCCGCAGGTCGCCCTCCTCGCGGGCTGCCTCGATCTTCTTGGCGATCTCGACGCGCGCGGGACCAGACAGGTACTCCAGCTCGGCCTTGAGCTGGTTGTACGCCTCCTGGGTGAGCCAGGTGACGTTCTCGCTGGTCTGGGTCACAGGTGCTCCTCGTAGGTACTGGGGATACAAAGCATCGCCCTACCCAGAAGGATGTGCCTTCACGAGTGGGCGAAACCACGAGCCTAACAATTGGTGCGGGAAAGGGGGAGGACCAAAAGCCCTTAAAAATGCGTCAACGCAGGTCAGCCCTGATGGGGCGGGGAAAACATCAGCCCTTCGGCCCGCTGTCCGCGGTACAGCCCACCAGCTCGGCACTGGTCGCTTTCGCCGTCGTACGCACCGTGACGACCTCGTCGATACGGCTCTCGCGCGCGTCGAAACGCACGTCCCGCCGGCCGACCTCGCTGCCGTCCTCCGCGCGCGATCGCAGCGTGCAGTAGCCCTGGGCGCCCTTGTCCTTGCGGACCTCGAGATGGACCTGGACCTCGTCGTCCGCGGAGACGTCGAACTTGATGACCTCGGCGCTGATCCGCTGCCCGCTGACGTAGTCGTAGCCGAACCAGCCGATCATGCCGAGCAGGCCCACGCCGAGCACCGCGCCAACGATCTTGAGCTTGCGGTCCGCGCGCTCGTCCGCCGAGCGGCCGTAACGGTCACGGGGAAGTCCCTCGCGTGCCGCGGTCATGATCGTCCTCTCACAGTCCGGGATCCCGGAATTTTCGGTCCCCCGATTCCGTCACTATAGAAGCTGTCCCGAGCGACAAATGACTGAGGATCGAGTCTTGACTGATCAGCTGCGACTGATGGCCGTTCACGCCCACCCCGACGACGAGTCGAGCAAGGGCGCGGCCACGATGGCCAAGTATGTGTCCGAGGGGGTGGACGTGCTGGTCGTGACCTGCACGGGGGGCGAGCGCGGCTCCATCCTCAACCCGAAGCTCCAGGGCGACAAATACATCGAGGAGAACATCCACGAGGTACGCCGCAAGGAGATGGACGAGGCCCGGGAGATCCTGGGCGTGAAGCAGGAGTGGCTCGGCTTCGTCGACTCCGGCCTGCCCGAGGGCGACCCGCTTCCCCCGCTCCCGGAGGGCTGCTTCGCCCTGGAGGACGTAGACAAGGCGGCGGGCGAGCTGGTGCGGCAGATCCGCTCCTTCCGCCCCCAGGTCGTCACGACGTACGACGAGAACGGCGGGTACCCGCACCCGGACCACATCATGACCCACAAGATCTCGATGGTGGCCTTCGAGGGCGCGGCCGACGCCGAGAAGTACCCGGAGTCCGAGTTCGGTCCGGCCTGGCAGCCCCTGAAGCTCTACTACAACCAGGGCTTCAACCGCCCGCGCACCGTGGCGCTCCACGAGGCGCTGCTCTCCCGTGGCCTGGAGTCCCCGTACGGCGAGTGGCTGGAGCGCTGGAAGGAGTTCGAGCGCGTCGAGCGGACCCTGACCACGCATGTTCCGTGCGCCGACTTCTTCGAGACCCGCGACAAGGCCCTGATCGCCCACGCGACCCAGATCGACCCGGACGGCGGCTGGTTCCGCGTGCCGATGGAGATCCAGAAGGAGGTCTGGCCGACCGAGGAGTACGAGCTCGCCAGGTCCCTGGTCGACACTTCCCTCCCCGAGGACGACCTCTTCGCGGGCGTCCGGAACAATGACTGACATGAGCGCTAGCGCAAACCTCGCAGTGTCGCACCTCGTCCCGCTCGCCAAAGAGCTCGACGTGAACAAGGTGACCCCGGGCGTCCTCGGGTTCATCGTCTTCGCCGCCATGGCCGCCGGTGTGTGGCTGCTGATGAAGTCGATGAACCGCCACATGGTCAAGGTGAACTTCGAGGAAGCACCGAAGGGCGGCGCTGCCGCGTCCGCCAAGGACGCTCAGCGCGAGTAGCCGGCGCGACTAGCCGGGGCGAGTAATCGGCGCGAGTAGCCGGCGCGAGCAGCCAGGGCGAGTAGTCAGCGCGCGAAGCGGCACCGCGAGGAACTCGCGGCCGTGCGCCGGGGCTGGTGCCCACACGCGTGTCCAGCGTG
>NZ_JBSGZO010000779.1:0-2435 GCF_053611045.1 Streptomyces sp. NPDC054841
GGCGATGCCGGGACGCGGCTGCGCGCTGCGCTGCGCTGCGACTGTCATCTGCACTCGGACTGGTCGGACGGCGGCAGCCCGATCGAGGCGATGGGCAGGGCCGCGGCCGATCTCGGCCATGAGTGGGCCGTACTCACCGATCACTCGCCCAGGCTGACGGTCGCGCGCGGGCTGTCGGCGGAGCGGTTGCGTGAGCAGCTGGAGCTCGTGGCGGAACTGAACCGGACCTGGGCGCCGTTCCGGCTGCTCACCGGTATCGAGTGCGACATCCTGCAGGACGGCTCGCTCGACCAGGAACCGGAGCTGCTCGACCGGCTGGACCTGGTGGTCGCGTCCGTCCACTCCAAGCTCCGCATGGAGACGCGGCCGATGACCCGGCGCATGGTCGCCGCGGTCCGCAGTCCGCTGGTGGATGTGCTGGGGCACTGCACCGGGCGGCTGCTGACGGGCCGTGACGGGGGACGGGGCCGTCCGGAGTCGGAGTTCGACGCGGAGCAGGTGTTCGCGGCGTGTGCGGAGTACGGGACGGCCGTGGAGATCAACAGCCGTCCGGAGCGGCTGGATCCGCCGCGGCGGCTGCTGCGGCGGGCGGTCGAGGCGGGGACGCTGTTCGCAATCGACACCGACGCGCATGCTCCGGGGCAGCTGGACTGGCAGATCAACGGCTGTGCGCGGGCGGAGGAGTGCGGGGTGCCTCAGGCGCGGGTGATCAACACGTGGGGTGCGGACGAGCTGCTGCACTGGACCCGGACCGGCGAGCAGCCGCAGGAGCGCTGACGGGCGTCCGGAGGGCCGGCCACCCGGAAGATGCTCTGCCCGTGCTGTGCGGGGCGCGAGGTGGGACCTTGGAGAGGGATACCCCAGCGCGAGAGAGGACGGGGATCACCGTGACCGCGACGGACAAGCACGGCGAGGAAGTATCGGTGCAGCTCAGCGGTGCACCGGAGGACGCGGACGCCGTCTTCGGCGCGTTGCTCGCGGCGTACCCCTGCGACCGGGACGCCGAGGAGCACCCGCACAAGCTGGGCCGGGGCGGCCACCCCACCATCTGGATGGCCACGTATGACGTGTCGCCCGCCGACGCCGCCGGACCGGTGGCCGCAACGACGCTCCGGGCGCCCGTGGCGGCGGAGCTGTCCGGCTCGTATCCGGCGGTGGACCGGATGGCCAAGGCGCTGACCTCGGGCTTCGCGGTCGAGGTGGAGCACGCGGTGTCGGGAGACGGGGAGAAGCAGCTGCGACTGCGGCTGGACTCGCCGGTCAAGAGCGCCTGACCGGGCGGGCACGGCGGCACGGCGGTGCGGCGGCACGGCGGTGCGGCGGCACGGCGGTGCGGCGGCACGGCGGTGCGACCGGGTGGGCGCGGCGGTACGGCGGCGCCAGGGATTTAACATGCCTTGACAGCCATATAACCAGGGGCGCATATTCAATGGATGACAGACGCCATCTGGTCGGCCCTGGTGGACCCGCACCGGCGGGCCGTGCTCGATCTGCTGCGTGAGCGCGACCGCGCGGTCGGCGAGCTGGTCGACGTACTCGGTCAGTCCCAGCCGAACGTGTCCAAGCATCTGCGGGTGCTGCGGGAGGCCGGGCTCGTCCGGGTGAGGAAGCAGGCGCAGCAGCGTATCTACGCGATCGAGCCCGGCCCGATCGCGGAGCTCGACGCATGGCTCGCGCCGTACCGGCGGCTGTGGAACCAGAGTCTTGACGCACTGGGCCGCCATCTCGACGACGGCGGCAGCGGTGACCGTACAGAGGAGCCATCATGAACCGCGGAACCTTCATCGACTTCGAGGGCCGCCCGGCCGTCCAGTTCCAGCGCTCGTATCCGCATGCGGTCGAACGGGTCTGGGCCGCCGTCTCCGAGCCGGAGGGACTCGCCCACTGGTTCCCGTCGACGGTCCGGCTGGAGCCGCACGCCGGCGGGAAGATCGAGTTCTCCGACGACCCGAACCTGCCCCCGACGACAGGAACGGTGCTGGCCTTCGACCCGCCGCGCCGCCTCGCCTTCACCTGGGGCGGCGACGAGATCCATCTGGAACTGGCGGCGGAGGGCGAAGGCTGCCGGCTGACGCTGACGAACGTGCTGGAGGCGCGGAACACCGCGGCCCGCAACGCCGCGGGCTGGAGCGTCTGCCTCACCGAACTGGACAGGCACCTCGCCGGAGCCCGTTCCGAAGGCCCGCACAGCGAGTCGGCCGAGCCGTGGCAGCCGTACTACGACGCCTACGTCGCCGAGGGCATGCCCTCGGGAGCCGAGATCCCGGGCGCGCCGCAGCAGGACGCCTGAGCGGCACGCGGCGCGCCCGGGCACTCAGGACGCTTCGACGGCGGCCTTGATGCACCGGGCGAAGGCATCCGCGTCCTTGCGGGCCGCGCTCAGCGCGAACCCCACGAGCAGCTTGCCCAGGCCGTGCCCCTCCAGGGTGTTGAAC
>NZ_JBSGZO010000780.1:0-2412 GCF_053611045.1 Streptomyces sp. NPDC054841
GCGACCGGCTTCGTCGCCTCCTTCATCGGCACCATGAACCGGATCCCCGGCCGCGGCGCCCCCCCCCGCCGGGGGGGGGGGGGCGGGGGGCCCCCCCCCCCACAACCCCTAGATCGTCGCGGCCAGTCGCGTGCCCTGGTCGATGGCGCGCTTGGCGTCCAGCTCCGCGGCGACATCGGCGCCACCGATGAGGTGGACCGTGTGCCCGGCCGCACTCAGCTCCTCGTACAGATCGCGGCGCGGCTCCTGTCCGGCGCAGAGCACGACCGTGTCGACGGGAATCACCGTGGACGTGCCGTCCACCGTGATGTGCAGGCCCGCGTCGTCGATCCGGTCGTACGTCGCTCCGGCGACCATCGTGACACCACGGTGCTTGAGCTCGGTGCGGTGGATCCAGCCGGTCGTCTTGCCGAGACCCGCACCGACCTTGGTGGGCTTGCGCTGCAGCAGATGCACCGTACGCGGCGGCTTCGGGCGCTCGGGAGCCCGCAGTCCGCCCCGTGTCCCGTACGCGGTGTCCACGCCCCACTGCCGGAAGTACGTCTCCGGGTCCAGGCTCGCCCCTTCGCCGCCGTCGGTGAGGAACTCCGCGACGTCGAAACCGATTCCGCCCGCGCCGACGATCGCCACGCGCTCGCCCACCGCGACGCCGTCCCGCAGGACGTCGAGGTAGCTGACGACGCTCGGATGGCCTACGCCCTCGATCTCCGGGGTGCGGGGCGAGACTCCCGTGGCCACCACGATCTCGTCGTACCCGCTGAGCAGCTCCGGCGTGACGAGGGTCTTCAGGCGGACCTCCACGTCGCGCAGCTCCAGCTGCGTACGGAAGTAGCGGAGCGTCTCCTCGAACTCCTCCTTGCCCGGCACCCGCTTGGCGATGTTGAGCTGCCCGCCGATCTCGTCGCCGGCGTCGAAGAGGGTCACCGCGTGTCCGCGCTCGGCCGCGGACACGGCGAAGGCGAGACCCGCGGGACCCGCACCGACGACGGCGAGCCGCTTGCGCAGCCTGGTGGGGGAGAGGACCAGCTCGGTCTCGTGGCAGGCGCGCGGGTTGACCAGGCAGGAGGTGATCTTCCCGCTGAACGTGTGGTCCAGGCAGGCCTGGTTGCAGCCGATGCAGGTGTTGATCGTCTCGGCGCGGTCCTCCCGCGCCTTCGTCACGAAGTCCGGGTCGGCCAGGAACGGCCGCGCCATCGAGACCATGTCGGCGCGCCCCTCGGCGAGCAGCCGCTCGGCCACCTCGGGGGTGTTGATCCGGTTGCTGGTGACCAGCGGTACCGACACCGAGCCCATCAGCTTCCGCGTCACCCAGGTGTAGGCGCCGCGCGGCACCGAGGTCGCGATCGTCGGGATGCGCGCCTCGTGCCAGCCGATACCGGTGTTGATGATCGTCGCGCCGGCCGCCTCGATCTCCTTGGCGAGCGTGACGACCTCCTCCAGCGAGGAGCCGCCCGGCACCAGGTCGAGCATCGAGAGGCGGTAGATCAGGATGAAGTCCTCGCCGACGCGCTCACGGGTGCGGCGGACGATCTCCAGCGGGAAGCGGACCCGGTTCTCGTACGAGCCGCCCCAGCGGTCGGTGCGCTGATTGGTGGCGCTCGCGATGAACTCGTTGATCAGATAGCCCTCGGAGCCCATGATCTCGACCCCGTCGTACCCCGCGGACTTGGCCAGCTCCGCGGCCCGTACGTAGTCCTCGACCGTCCGCTCGACCTCGTCGTCGGTGAGGGCGTTCGGGACGAACGGGCTGATCGGCGCCTGGAGCGCGCTGGGTGCGACCAGCTGCGGGTGGTACGCGTACCGGCCGAAGTGCAGGATCTGCATCGCGATCCGGCCGCCCGCCGCGTGCACCGCCTCCGTCACGGTGCGGTGCTGTGCGGCCTCCGCCTCGGTGGTCAGCTTGGCGCCGCCGTCGTACGGGCGTCCCTCCTCGTTCGGGGCGATACCGCCGGTCACGATCAGGCCGACGCCGCCGCGCGCACGGGCGGCGTAGAAGGCGGCCATGCGCTCGAAGCCGTTCTCCGCCTCCTCCAGGCCGATGTGCATCGAGCCCATCAGCACCCGGTTGGGCAGTGTCGTGAACCCGAGGTCGAGCGGGCTCAGCAGGTGCGGGTACGGGGCCGGGGCCTGGGGCGGCGGGGGCGGCGGGGTCATCGGGGGTTCCTCCTCGCGCAAGGTGCGTCGAGCTCCCTTTGTAGACGCCGAAGAGCCGTTATGCAACAAGTTGCACAACGGTGAGGGGGTGACGTGCGCTACGCCGGCGCCGCTCAGCGGTCCAGGGCCTGTCGTTCGGATCTTGCCGGGCTCGCGTGCCCTGACACGCACCTCTGCGGCGTTGTCGTCAGTCGCCAATGTCCCCCGTAGCCCTTCGGGCACGGGAGGTACCCCCACCGCAGTGGCTCCCTCCTCCGC
>NZ_JBSGZO010000781.1:0-2385 GCF_053611045.1 Streptomyces sp. NPDC054841
GCCCCGGTCCTCGGCGGCACCACGCCCCGCAGCCCCATCGTGTCCGCCGTTTCCCGGCCGCCCGCGACCTCCTCCAGCAGTCGCGCGGCGGTGGCCGCGTCGGGCCGCCGGGAGGGATCCTTGTGCATCAGCAGCTGCAGGACGGGGCCCAGCCGGCCGGCCCGGCGCGGTTCGGGCAGCGGGTCGCCGACGATCGCGGTGAGGGTGGACCACGTCGACGTACGGCGGAATGGGGACGAGCCCTCCACCGCCGCGTAGAGCGTGGCGCCGAGCGCCCAGACGTCGGAGGCGGGGCCCGGGTCGTGGCCCTGGGCACGCTCGGGGGCCAAGTAGTCGAGCGAGCCGACCAGTTCGCCGCTGCGCGTCAGATGCGTGGCCGAGCCGTCGCCGGGGTCGTCCATCGCGGCGATGCCGAAGTCGGTGAGGACGACACGGCCGGTGCGGTCCAGCAGGATGTTGCCCGGCTTGACGTCGCGGTGGAGCACGCCGACGCGATGGGCCGCGCCCAGCGCCTCCATCACCCGGGCGCCGACGGCCGCGGCCTCGCGCGGGTCCATCACACCGCGCTCGGAGAGCACGTCGTCGAGCGACGGCCCGTCGACGAGCTCCATCACGATGACCGGCCGGCCCTCGTGCTCGGTGACGTCGTGGACGGCGATGACCCCCGGGTGGCGTACCCGTGCCGCCGCGCGCGCCTCGCGCTGCATCCGCAGCCGCAGAGCGGCCAGTTCGGGCGCGGACGAGTCCGTGTACGTCCGCAGCTCCTTGACGGCGACCTCGCGGCCGAGGACGTCGTCGACGGCGCGCCAGACGACGCCCATGCCGCCACGGCCCAGTTGCCCGATCACCCGGTAGCGGCCGGCCAGCCGCTCGTTCTCCCCCGAAGACACCGCTGCCCCGTTCCTCTGATCGCCTGTGGTGTGGCGTACAGACTACGGGGGCAGGGGTGTTCGCTCCGGCGCGTGTTACTGCGCCGTGGCCGTCAGGTCGCCGCGGCGCGGCCGGGCGAAGGCGTCGAGCTCGGCGCGGGTGAGCCCGGTGAGGCGGGCGACCTCGTCGTTGTCGAGGGCGCCGCAGTCGAGGCCGCGCAGCAGATAGCCGCTGAGCGCCTTCGCGGTGGCGGGCTCGTCCATGATGTCGCCCTCGGTCTTCGCCACGTACGCGGCGAGGCGGGCGGCTGCCGCCTCCATGCCCTCGCGGTAGAAGGCGAAGACGGCGGCGTAGCGGGTCGGGAGGTGCCCCGGGTGCATGTCCCAGCCCTGGTAGTACGCGCGGGCCAGGGCGCGGCGGGTGAGGCCGTAGTGGAGCTTCCAGGCCTGGTGGACGTGCTCGGTGGAGCCGACGGGCAGCACGTTCGTGGAGCCGTCGGAGACCCGCACGCCGGTGCCGGCGGCGGCGACCTGCATGATCGCCTTGGCGTGGTCGGCGGCCGGGTGGTCGCTGGCCTGGTACGCGGCGCTGACGCCGAGGCAGGCGCTGTAGTCGAAGGTGCCGTAGTGCAGACCGGTGGCGCGGCCCTCGGCGGCGTCGATCATGCGGGCGACGGTGGCGGTGCCGTCGGCGGCGAGGATGGACTGGCTGGTCTCGATCTGGATCTCGAAGCCGATCCGGCCGGCGTCCAGGCCATGGGCCTTCTCGAAGGCTTCGAGGAGCCGGACGAACGCCGTGACCTGCTCGGGGTAGGTGACCTTGGGGAGGGTGAGGACGAGTCCGTCGGGCAGTCCTCCGTGCTCCATCAGGCCGGTGAGGAAGATGTCCGTGGTGCGGATGCCGCGGTCGCGTACGGCGGCCTCCATGCACTTCATCCGGATGCCCATGTACGGGGCAGCGGTGCGGTTCGCGTACGCCTCGGAGATCAGGCGGGCGGCGCGGGCGGCGTCCGCGTCCTCGTCGCGGCCGTGGTAGCCGTCCTCGAAGTCGACGCGAAGGTCCTCGATGGGCTCGCGTTCCAGCTTGGCCCGTACCCGCGTGTACACGGGCTCGGCGAGCTCGTCGGAGAGGCCCAGGACCCGGGCCAGGGTCCCGGCGTCCGGCGCGTGCTCGTCGAGGGCCGCGAGGGCCTGGTCGCCCCAGGAGCGGATGGTGCCGGCGCCGAAGGCGTCACCGGGCACGTAGACGGTGTGGATGGGCTGGCGGGTGCCGGGGTCTCCCGGGTAGCGGCGGGCGAGCTCGGCGTCCACCGGTGCGAGGGAGGCGCTGATGTCCTCGCTGACCGCGCCGGCGAGGCTCGTCGCCACCTTCTCCTGCTGACCCATTACCGCACCCTCCACACTCTCGCCGTTTCCGTCTGCCGGAATCAACAATCCGTATGGTGAAGCTATCCGGGCGACTGACCTGCGTCAATGGTCCCCGGAACGGCGCGGGGCCGCGTGGTGGGGTTCACCG
>NZ_JBSGZO010000782.1:0-2374 GCF_053611045.1 Streptomyces sp. NPDC054841
GCGGCATCGTGTTTCCGCCGTGCCGCCGCATCGGAGGCAGGGTCCTGTCGAGTGGGCCGTCGGCACGAGATATCTTGATGTCGAGCAATGTTGCAGACGTGGAGCGGAGCACCCGGTGACTGACTCGACCATCATCTATACGCACACTGACGAGGCTCCGGCCCTGGCGACGTATTCGTTCCTGCCTGTCGTCCAGGCGTACGCCTCGACCGCCGGGGTCGCTGTGGAGACCCGCGACATCTCCCTGGCAGGGCGCATCATCGCCCAGTTCCCGGAGCGTCTGGAGGAGGGCCAGCGGATCGGCGACGCCCTCGCCGAGCTCGGCGAGCTTGCCAAGACGCCCGGTGCGAACATCATCAAGCTGCCGAACATCTCGGCGTCGATCCCGCAGCTGAAGGCCGTGATCGCCGAGCTGCAGGAGCAGGGCTACGCACTTCCGGACTACCCGGACGACCCGAAGACCGACGAGGAGCGCGACATCCGCGCCCGTTACGACAAGGTCAAGGGCAGCGCCGTCAACCCGGTCCTGCGCGAGGGCAACTCCGACCGCCGCGCCCCCGCGTCGGTCAAGAACTACGCCAAGACCCACCCGCACCGCATGGGCGCCTGGGCCGCCGACTCGAAGACGAACGTCGCCACCATGGGCGTCGACGACTTCCGTTCCACCGAGAAGTCCGCGGTCATCACCAAGGACGGCTCCCTGCGCATCGAGCTGAAGGGCGACGACGGCTCCACCACCGTCCTGCGCGAGTCCGTGCCGGTGCTGGCGGGCGAGGTCGTGGACGCGTCCGTCATGCGCGTGGCGCCGCTGCGCGAGTTCCTCACCGCGCAGGTGGCCCGCGCCAAGGCCGAGGGCGTGCTGTTCTCGGTGCACCTGAAGGCCACGATGATGAAGGTCTCCGACCCGATCGTCTTCGGCCACGTGGTGCGCGCCTTCTTCCCGAAGACGTTCGCCAAGTACGGCGAGACGCTCGCCGCGGCCGGTCTGACCCCGAACGACGGTCTCGGCGGCATCTTCAAGGGCCTGGAGTCGCTGCCCGAGGGCGCCGGGATCAAGGCGTCCTTCGACGCCGAGCTGGCCGAGGGCCCCGAGCTCGCGATGGTCGACTCCGACCGCGGCATCACCAACCTGCACGTCCCGAGCGACGTCATCGTCGACGCCTCCATGCCGGCGATGATCCGCACCTCCGGCCACATGTGGGGCCCGGACGGCCAGGAGGCCGACACCCTCGCGGTCCTCCCGGACAGCAGCTACGCCGGTGTCTACCAGGTCGTCATCGACGACTGCCGGGCGAACGGCGCCTTCGACCCCGCGACGATGGGCTCGGTGCCCAACGTCGGTCTGATGGCGCAGAAGGCCGAGGAGTACGGCAGCCACGACAAGACCTTCGAGATCCCCGCCACGGGCACCGTGCGGGTCGTCGACGAGGCCGGTGACGTGGTCCTGGAGCAGGTGGTCGGTGCCGAGGACATCTTCCGCATGTGCCAGACCAAGGACGCGCCGGTCCGCGACTGGATCAAGCTCGCCGTCACCCGCGCCCGCGCGACCGGCGACCCGGCCGTGTTCTGGCTGGACGAGAACCGCGCCCACGACGCCAAGCTGATCGAGAAGGTCGAGCAGTACCTGCCGGAGCACGACACCGAGGGCCTGGACATCAGGATCCTCTCCCCGGTCGAGGCGACCAAGCTCTCCGTGGAGCGCATCCGCCGCGGCGAGAACACGATCTCCGTCACCGGAAACGTGCTGCGCGACTACCTGACCGACCTGTTCCCGATCCTGGAGCTGGGCACCAGCGCCAAGATGCTGTCGGTCGTCCCGCTGATGGCGGGCGGCGGCCTGTTCGAAACGGGCGCCGGCGGCTCCGCGCCGAAGCACGTCCAGCAGCTGGTCAAGGAGAACTACCTGCGCTGGGACAGCCTGGGCGAGTTCTTCGCGCTCGCGGCGAGCTTCGAGCACCTCGCGCAGACCACCGGCAACGCCCGCGCCCAGGTCCTCGCCGACACCCTGGACCGGGCGACGGCGACCTTCCTGAACGAGGACAAGTCGCCCACCCGTCGCGTCGGTGGCATCGACAACCGCGGCAGCCACTTCTACCTGGCGCTGTACTGGGCCCAGGAGCTGGCGAAGCAGACCGACGACGCCGAGCTGGCGGGCGCGTTCGCGGCCCTGGCCAAGACGCTGACCGACCAGGAGCAGACCATCGTGGGCGAGCTGCTCGCGGTGCAGGGCTCGCCGGCCGAGATCGGCGGCTACTACCAGCCGGACCCGGCGAAGGCGTCGGCGGTCATGCGTCCGTCGGCGACCCTGAACCAGGCGCTCGCGACCCTGGCCTGACCCGCGCCCGTACATCACTGACCGCCCCGGCCGGACATC
>NZ_JBSGZO010000783.1:0-2353 GCF_053611045.1 Streptomyces sp. NPDC054841
CGTTCCCCCGGACCGGGCGGGACCGTCGTCCCCAGCCGGGGCGACGAAGGCTGCCGACCCGACGCGTTCCCCGGTTGTACGGCGGGCAGTCATGAAACGTCCGCCGGGAAGTTGTCCATACACGTTGTGCTTGGACGCCCCCCGCCAGCCCCCTCACCCGCAGAGGTCGACGCACTCATGGCAGAACTCAACCGCCGCCGTTTCCTCCAACTGGCCGGTGGCGCGACCGCGCTCACCATGCTGTCCGACAGCATCGCCCGGGCTGCCGCCATTCCCGCCCAGGGCAGCACCGGCACCATCCAGGACGTCGAGCACATCGTCGTCCTGATGCAGGAGAACCGTTCCTTCGATCACTACTTCGGTGCGATGAAGGGCGTCCGCGGCTTCGGCGACCCCCGCCCGGTCACCCTGCCCAGCGGCAAGTCCGTCTGGAACCAGGCGGACGGCAAGAAGGTGACCCTGCCGTTCCGGCCCCCGGGTGACGACCTCGGCATGGAGTTCCTCCAGGGCCTCAACCACGACTGGGCGGGCGGCCAGAAGGCCTTCAACCAGGGCAAGTACGACCAGTGGGTGCCCGCGAAGACCGCCACCACCATGGCGTACCTGACCCGCGAGGACATCCCCTTCCACTACGCGCTCGCCGACTCCTTCACCATCTGCGACGCGTACCACTGCTCCTTCATCGGCTCCACCGACCCGAACCGCTACTACATGTGGACGGGCCACACCGGCAACGACGGCACGGGCGGCGGCCCGGTCCTCAACAACGCCGAGGCCGGGTACGACTGGACCACCTACCCCGAGCGCCTCGAAGCCGCCGGAGTCTCCTGGAAGATCTACCAGGACATCGGCGACGGCCTCGACGCCGCCGGATCCTGGGGCTGGATCAACGACGCCTACCGCGGCAACTACGGCGACAACTCCCTGCTGTACTTCAACAAGTACCGGGGCGCCCAGCCCGGCAACCCGCTGTACGACAAGGCCCGCACCGGCACCGACGCCAAGAACGGCGACGGCTTCTTCGACGTGCTCCGCGCCGACGTCCAGGCGGGCCGTCTGCCCAAGGTCTCCTGGATCGCCGCCCCCGAGGCCTTCTCCGAGCACTCCAACTGGCCGTCCAACTACGGCGCCTGGTACATCGCGCAGGTGCTGGACGCCCTGACGTCGAACCCCGACGTGTGGGCCCGTACCGCCCTCTTCATCACCTACGACGAGAACGACGGCTTCTTCGACCACATCGTGCCGCCGTACGCGCCGTCCGGGGCGACCCAGGGCCTGTCCACGACCCCGACGACGCTGGACTACTTCCCGGGCAAGGCGGGCTATGTCGCCGGACCGTACGGCCTCGGCCCCCGCGTGCCCATGCTCGTCGTCTCCCCCTGGAGCACCGGCGGCTACACCTGCTCCGAGACCTTCGACCACACCTCGATCGTCCGCTTCATGGAGCGCCGCTTCGGGGTGCAGGAGCCCCAGATATCCCCCTGGCGGCGCGCCGTCTGCGGCGACCTGACGTCCGCGTTCGACTTCGCGCGTACGGAGACGACGCCGGCCGAACTGCCGCCGACCGCCGGGTACTACCCGCCGGACCGCGAGCGCCACCCCGACTTCCTGGCCCCTGCCCCGGCCGTCGGCACGATGCCCCGCCAGGAGCCCGGCAGCAAGCCCACCCGTCCGCTCAAGTACGCGCCGTACGTGGACGGTTCCGCGGACATCGGCACCGGCAAGTACCAGCTCACCTTCAGCGGCGGGCAGGCCGCCGGCGCCCAGTTCTACGTCACCTCGGCGAACCGCAGTGACGCGCCCTGGACGTACACGACCGAGGCGGGCAAGTCGATCGCGGACAGCTGGAACACGAAGTACTCGAAGGGCGTCACGGACCTGACCGTCCACGGCCCGAACGGCTTCCTGCGCCACTTCCGCAACCCCGGCAAGACCGCCGGACCCGAGGTCACCGCCCGCCACAACGCGACCACCGGCAACCTCGACCTGACCTTCACCAACGCCGCCACCGCCGACGCCCAGCTCACCGTCACCAACGCCTATTGCGGCACCTCCCGGACCTTCACGGTCCGCAAGGGCGCGACGGTCAAGCACTCGGTCGACCTGCACGCCTGCCGCAACTGGTACGACGTGACGGTCACCTCCGCCACCGCGTCTGCGCGCTCGTCGGCCGACTTCCTCCGCCGCTTCGCGGGCCACGTCGAGACCGGCGCCCCGGGCCTGTCCGACCCGGGCATCCTCACCAACTGACCCACACGGCCGACCCCTGCCGGCCGGCCTTCACCGGCTGATCCGGTCCTCGGCCGCCCGCAGCACGCGCCGCTCCAGCACCGCGAGGTGCTCGGGGCGGCGT
>NZ_JBSGZO010000784.1:0-2342 GCF_053611045.1 Streptomyces sp. NPDC054841
CCGATGGGGCGGCCCCGGGGACCGCGTCAGGCCCAGTGCGGATCGCGGCCACTCGCCGCCAGCGCCTGGTCGAACGGGAAGGCGCCGGCAGGCGCTTCGAGCGCGGGGCCGTAGCCGCCGTTGCTGCGCGCCCGGTCGGCGATCTGATCGACGACACCGAGCACGGCTTTCTGCGTGCCGGTGCCGACGGGGAAGGAGCGGCCGATGGCGCGGGCCAGGTCCCAGCCGTGCAGAGCCAGTTCCTCCAGGGTGATGGCGGCCGCGAACTCGGCCGGCATCTCGCCGGGGCCGAAATCCGTCGTGCCCTCGTACGCGGCAGGATCGGCCCACGCCGCAGCGGCGGCGACCGCCAGAGCCGCGACGTTCTCCGGATCGCCGGGGACGGGCGCGGGATCGACGGGGCGCGGCTGCTTACGGGCGGCGCGCCCGGAGTCCGCGAGGGTCCCGGCGAGATGGCCGAGCAGGTCGGCGACGGTGAACCGCTCGCAGGGGGTTCGGGCGTCGAGCTGCTCGGGGCGGACGGCGCGGGCGGTGCCGGCGACGGCGGTGGCGAGTTCGTCGATGTGGTCGTGCATGGGGTGCTCCAAGTCCTGGTTGCCGAGGGTCAGACGGTGAAGAAGGGGGTGCGCTCGCCCGTCTCGGCGTACTTCTGGAGTACGGGGAAGAGCGCGGCCCAGGTGGCCGCGGTGTGGCGGAAGTGGTCGTCGACGGCGGGGAAGCCGTTGTGGTCGAAGCGCAGGACGCTGCCGTCGCCGGTGGCCTCGATGTCGTAGACGACCTCGGTGCCGACCCAGTCGTCCGGTCCGGCGAGGACCTCCAGCGCGAGACGCCGGCCCGCGGTGGCGTCGCCCGCCTCGCCTGCCTCGCCGACCTCGGTGGCATCAGTGGCCTCGGCGGCATCAGTGGCCTCGGCGGCCTCGGTTACGCGCCACTCCCAGGGCGCGGGCTGCCCGGGGAAGGTCAGGCGCTGGATGTCGCCTTCCACCTCGGCTCCGTCGGTGAACCAGCCGGCGATGCCGTCGGCGGTGGACACGGCGCGGTAGACGGTCTCGGCGTCGGCCTTGAGGGAGTAGATGAGGGCGATGTCAGCCATGAGGGCTCCTACGTGGGGGTGACGGGTGGGACCCGCGACCGGATCCGTCTTCTTTAGTCGAGACTAAAATAAGTCGCCGACGAGGCAAACTACAGCCTCGACTAAAATTCCCCGTATGGACGCGGTACAGGTCATCGCCGAGCCCAGACGGCGCGAGATTCTGCGGCTGATCTGGGACGACGAGCTGTCCGCCGGCGATATCGCGGCCGGCTTCGAGGTCACCTTCGGCGCGGTCTCCCAGCATCTGAAGGTGCTGCGCGATGCCGGGCTGGTTACGCTGCGCAAGGACGGGACGAAGCGGTACTACCGGGCGGACCGGGAGGCGCTCGGCCCGCTCGCCGACTACCTCCAGGCCATGTGGAGTACGAAGCTCGACACCCTCGCCCGCCTCGCCCAGGAAGCGGAAGAGGCCGAACGGAGCGGAAAGCCATGACCGTACCGATACCCGCGCAGCCACAGCGCTCGTCCCAGCCCGGCAGCGTCACCGTGGAGCGGCACATCCTCGCCCGCCCCGAGACCGTCTTCAGCTTCTTCACGGACCGTGACAAGTGGCTGTCGTGGATGGGGAGCGACGGCGAGTTCTCCTTCGTCCCGAACGGCGGCTACCGGACCACTGTCACCGGTGAGAACGTCGCCGAGGGCCACTTCCTGGAGGTCGACCCGCCCAAGCGGCTCGTCTTCACCTGGGGCTGGGCCGAGGGCGGCCTGGCGGACGTGCCCCCGGGCTCCACCACCGTGGAGATCACCCTCGAACCCGTCGAGGACGGCACGCTGCTGCGGCTGGTGCACAGTGGCCTGCCCACCGCCGAGGCCTGCACCGCCCACGAGGAGGGCTGGGCCCACTACACCCGCCGGCTCGCGGTGCGTGCGACGGGCGGGGACCCCGGCGCCGACCACTGGATGTGACGTCGTCCGGATACGGCGTCGTCGCCGACGTGATCCCCGGCGCTACCACCGGGCGCCACCACCGGCGTCGACATCGCCACCGGCGTGCCCGCTCACGGGCTCACGGGGCGCCCACGGCTCACGGGGCGGCGGGCAGGGTGACCTCGAAGCGGCAGCCGCCCGTCACATTGCGTACGTCGGCGCTGCCGTCGTGCGCCTCGACGATGCCCCGCACGATCGCGAGCCCGAGGCCCGCGCCCGCCGGAGGCGTCCGGGCCTGGCTGCCGCGCCAGCCGGTGTCGAAGACCCGCGGCAGGTCCTCGTCGGGGATACCGCCGCAGCCGTCGGTGACCGAGAGCACGAC
>NZ_JBSGZO010000785.1:0-2339 GCF_053611045.1 Streptomyces sp. NPDC054841
CCACGTCACCGACCGGGCCGTCGCCGACGGCGCGCTGCTGCTCGACGCGGCCGGCTCACGGGCCGAACGCGCGTGGCCGTTCGGCCTGGCCAGGAAGCTGTTCGAGGCCGCACCGCTGACCTCGGCCACCCGCGCCGACGTCACCCACTGGATGGACATCGCCACGGCCGAGAACGCGGCCGAGGCACAGACCCGGGTCCTTCCCCACCTGGCGGGCGCCCTGCTCGAATTAGCGGCAGACCGGCTGGTCGTCATAGCGGTGGATGACGCCGAGCTGAGCGACGAGTTGTCGCTCCAGCTGCTGATGTGCCTGGCCCGCCGCGCCCGGCGTTCCCGCGTCCTGCTCCTCTTGACCGTGTCCGCCTGCCTCGACCAGGAGCAGCTGAGCCGGGTCGCCGAGCTGCAGCGCCAGGCGCACTGCCACCGGCTGCGGCTCATGCCGCTCACGCCCGCGGCAGCCGAGCGGATGCTGGCCGGTCAGGTGCGGGGCGGCGACGCGGGTGCACGGCTCGCCGCTCAGCTGCATGAGCGGACCGGTGGCAACCCGCTGCTGATGCGGGCGCTCGTGGAGGACCACGCGGCCGGGGAGGACGACGAGGGGGCGGTGAGCCTGCGCGCGGGCGAGGCCTGGGCCGGGGCGGTGGGTGAGGTGCTGCACCGCTGCGGCAGCGACGCGTTGCGCGTCGCCCGCGGCACCGCCGTCCTGGGCGAGGACGCTCGTACCGTGCTGCTGGGACGCCTGCTCGACCTGCCGTCGGCGGCGGTCGAGGCCGGGGTGCGGGAGCTGACCCTCAGCGGGCTGTTCCGGGACGGTGCCTTCCATGAGGGCACCGCTGCCGCCGGCGCCGTTCGTGACGCTGCCTTCCGGGCCGCTGCACTTGCCGACGGTGCCCTCGGCGAAAGGGTTTTCCAGGGCAGGGGGCTCGTGCACGGCGGGCCGGGCAAGGCCGGATTCGGCGACGGCGCGCTCGGTGACGGCGCGTTCGGGGCCGGGGAGGGCAGCGAGCGCGACGGCATCCGGCCTGAGCCGCCGGCGGGGGACGGAGCCTTCCGGGACGCCCGGTCGGCTGCCGCGGTACTGGGAGCCACCCCGGACGCGGAGGCCGGCCGGCTGCGACTGCGCGCCGCCGAACTACTGCGCGGTGAAGGGGCGTCCGCCGCCAAGGTCGCGCGGCAGCTGGTGCGCGCGAACGAGCCGGCCGGGAGTTGGGCCGTACCGGTGTTGCAGCAGGCAGCCGAGTGTGCGCTCGTCGACGGCGACCTGGACTTCGCCCGCGGCTGTCTCGCGCTGGCCCAGGAGTCGTGCCCCGACGGGCCGGAGCGGACCGCGCTGAAGCTGCGGCTCGCCGGCGTGCTGTGGCGCTCCCGGCCTTCGGCCCTCAACGAGCACCTCTCCGCGCTCCTTCCGGATATGACAGGAGAGCGGCTGGCACCCGACGAACTGGTCGTGTGCGTCGGCTACCTGGTGTGGCTGCGGCGCGTGGACGAGGCGGCGCGCGTCCTGGACACGCTGGAGCGGTCCACGACCTGGACCGGTGCCGGCCGGCGGGCCGCACTGGTGACGGCGCGCGGGTGGCTGGCCATGGTCGCCCCGGAGCACCGCACCGGCACGCTCGACCGGCTGCCCGACGGCACGGCCCTGTCCGAGCCGCTGGGCGGCAGCGCCGACGTCGCGCACCAGCAGGCCGCGTTCGCGGTGGCGGCGGCCCTGTCCGGCGACGGGCCGCAGGACGCCGTCCGCCAGGCCACCCGCGTACTCCAGCGCTACCGGCTGGGCGACGGCTACGTGCTGCCGCTGATGTTCGCCCTCTGGTCGCTGGTCTACGCGGGCCGTACCGACCTGGCCCGGCCCTGGTGCGAACGCCTGCTGGTCGAGTGCAAGCGCTACGGAACGGCCTGGCGGGCCTGGCTGACCGCCGTACGGGCCGAGATCGCGCTGCGCCAGGGCGACCTGGGCAAGGCGGAGGAGCACGCCCGGTCGGCCCTGTCGATGCTGCCGCGCGAGGACTGGGGCGTGGCCGTCCACTTCCCGCTGGCCACACTCATCAGCGCACGCACCGACATGGGTCGCTACGACGAGGCCATGGACCTGCTCAACCACGCCGCGCCGGGCGCCCGTCTCGACACCCTGCCCGAGCTGCACTTCCGGCGCGCCAGGGGCCGCTGGTCCCTGGCGACGGGCCGCTACCACGCCGCGCTGGGCGACTTCCTGGCCTGCGGTGAGCTGCTGGAGAGCTGGGGGATGGACGTTCCCGAGCTGGTTCCGTGGCGGACCGACGCCGCCGACGCCTGGCTGGCGCTGGGCGAGCGGGAGAAGGCCGTCCGGCTGGCCAGAGAGC
>NZ_JBSGZO010000786.1:0-2328 GCF_053611045.1 Streptomyces sp. NPDC054841
CGTCCAGGCCGTCCGCCACCCGCTTCTCCCGCAGCTCCTTGATCGCGCGGCGGCGGGCCAGCCGGTGGGTGCGCCGGATCTGCGCCTCCTGGTAGCGGCGCTTGTCGCGTTCCGTCTCCGGGACCACCGGAGGCACCTGGCGCGGCTTGCCGTCCGCGTCGACGGCGGCGAAGACCAGATACGCGGAGCCGACCTGAGTCGCGGGCGTCGACTCGTTCCAGCGCTCGGCCAGCACGCGCACGCCGACCTCCATCGAGGACCGGCCGGTCCAGTTGACCTGTGCCTTCACGTGGACCAGATCCCCGACTCTGACCGGCTCCAGGAAGACCATCTCGTCCATGGAGGCGGTGACCGCGGGCCCGCCCGAGTGCCGGCCGGCGACGGCCCCCGCCGCGTCGTCCACCAGTTTCATGATCACGCCGCCGTGCACGGTCCCGAGGAGGTTGGTGTCACTGCCGGTCATGATGTGGCTGAGGGTCGTACGCGAAGCCGAGGTGGGCTTACCCGGAATATCGCCCTCCGAGCGCTGGGCCTGATCTGTCATGCCGTCCACCCTATGCGCGGACCTGCGCACTGATGCATTGCATCAGGTTCGCAACAGCCCCGGTGCGATTTCTCACCCGCCCTGTCAGTCGAGCGGATCCCACCTGCACACTGTTCCGCATGAATGATTGGCCCGATGGATACGGACGCGGCAGCCACGGTGCACCCGAGGGTGCTCGTGCGATGCGCCATGTGCAGCGACGACCCGTTCCGCAGCAGCAGTCGCAGGGGTACGACGACGGGTACGGCACCCCGTACGACAGCGGCTACAACACGGGCCAGGTCTACGGCTCGCCGCCGGGGGGCGGCGGTCGCGATGGCTACGCCGCGCCCCCCGGGGACTACCGCCCGGCGCCCGACTGGCGCCGCCGCCTCAAGGTCGGGTCGGCCGTCGTGCTCGTCGCCGTGCTCGGTGTGTCCATAGGCACCTACTTCTGGGCCGACTCCAAGATGCGCCGCGAGGTCGACCTCTCCAAGGTCATCGACCGGCCGGAGGAGGGCGACTGCACGACGTATCTGATCGTCGGCTCCGACAGCCGTGAGGGCATGACGGCCGAGGAGAAGAAGAAGCTGCACACGGGTTCGGCCGACGGCAAGCGCACCGACTCGATGATGATCCTCGCGGCCTGCGGCAGCGGGAACACCATGATCTCGCTCCCCCGCGACTCGGACGTGGAGATACCGTCCTTCGTGGGCTCGGAGTCCGGCAAGACCTTCCCGGCCCAGGGCCGCCGGGTGAAGCTCAACGCGGCGTACGCGGAGGACGGCCCCGAGCTGCTGGTCCGTACCGTCGAGCACAACACCGGCCTGCGGATCGACCACTACGCGGAGATCGGCTTCGCCGGCTTCGCGAACATCGTGGACTCCCTCGGCGGTGTCGAGATGGACATCCCGAAGGCCTTCAAGGACAAGAACTCCGGCGCCGACTTCCAGGCCGGCAAGCAGACCCTCAACGGCGAGCAGGCCCTGGCCTTCGTCCGCACCCGCTACGCCTTCGCGGGCAGTGACCTGGACCGTACGAAGAACCAGCAGAAGTTCCTCGCGGCCCTCGCCAACCAGGCCGCGACGCCCGGCACGATCCTCAACCCGTTCAAGCTCTACCCGACGCTCGGCTCCGGCCTGGACACGCTGGTCGTCGACAAGGACATGTCGCTGTTCGACCTCGGCGAGATGTTCTTCGCGATGAAGGGCATCAACGGCGGCGACGGCACATCCCTGAACATGCCGATCTCGGGCAGTCGCGGCGGCAACCTGGTCTGGGACAAGGAAAAGGTCAGGCAGCTCGTGAACCAGATCAAGAACGACGAGAAGGTCACCGTCACCGGGAACTGAGCCTGATCCAACCGGGAACCAGGTCCTGATCCAGAAGACAGACAGGTCCCAGCCCCACCGGCGTCCGCCTCGCGCGCCCCTCCTGACCGCCCTACGCTGCCAATACGGCGATCATGGATGCGGTGAGCGCGATGGCGGACGTCAGCCGGTACTGGGCCTCGGGGAACTGGCAGGTGGCCGACGGGAAGGCCGATGAGTTCCTGGAACGCTGGACGGAGTTCCTGACCTGGACCAGAGAGTCCGTCGACGGATTCCTCTGGGCACGGCTCATCCGCGACCGGCACGACCCCACGCACTTCGTCTCGTTCTCGTCGTGGCGCGACCTCGACTCCCTCAAGTCCTGGCGGAGCCACCCGGAGTTCGAAGGCCTCTTCGCCGCCTGCCGGGCGCTCTGCACGGACATGAACACCGGGAGCTTCGAGCTGGCCAGGGCGGTCTGAGACCGGCCAGAAC
>NZ_JBSGZO010000787.1:0-2328 GCF_053611045.1 Streptomyces sp. NPDC054841
GATCCTTATGGATCCGGGCCTTCGGGCTTCAGTAGCGGGGACAGGATTTGAACCTGCGACCTCTGGGTTATGAGCCCAGCGAGCTACCGAGCTGCTCCACCCCGCGTCGGTGAACCCAACAGTACGTCACCGCGAGGACCAGAGCAAATCGATAACCGTTCGCCCGTTCGTCACACGTACGCTCGCCGCAGCAGCGGTGCGTCACGCCGTGAGCTCCTGGTGGAGGGCCTGGCGCAGCGCCTCGGCCCGCTCGGCGACCTCGGCCGGACCGAGCTCCACGGCGCGGGCGCACCAGCGCTGGCCCTCCGCGAGCTCGCCCCTGCGGGCAGCGAGCAGGGCGAGGCGGAGCGCCGCGCGGCCGTGCCCGGCGCGGGCGGCCCGGGCCCACCAGAGCGCGGCCTCTCGCTCATTGCCGTCGCGGGCGAGCAGCAGCCCCAGGTTGAACGCGCCGTTGCGGCTGCCCGCCTCGGCCGCCTCCCGGTACCAGCGAGCGGCGTCGGAGATGTCACCACGGGCGGCAGCGAGCATGCCGACGCGCACCTGGGCGCGCCGGTGGCCCTGCTCGGCGGCGCGCTCGTACCACTCCTCGCACTCGCTCTTCTCGTTCACCGGCTCACCGAGCGCGGGCTGGCCGGTCGGGGCCTGGCGGGCGTCGAGCAGCGTCGCCAGCCGGAAGGCCCCCTCGGCGCTGCCGCTGCCCGCGGCGCACCGCAGATGACGCTCGGCCTCCTGCTCCTCGCCGTCCCGCAGGCAGGCCATGCCCACCTGGAGCGCGGCCTCGGTGTGCCCGGCCGCGGCAGCGCGCTCGTACCAGCGCAGGGCCGTACGGTCGTCGTCCCGGCCCGCGTAGAGAATGCCCAGGTTGAACGCGGCGTCCACGCTGCCTGCCTCGGCGGCCTTGGAGAACCAGGGCTCGGCACCGGACGCGTCGCCGGCCTGGAGGAGCAGCACGGCGAGCGCGTTGGCGGCCTCGCGGTGCCCGGCGTAGGCGGCGCGGCGGTACCACTGCTCGGCCTGGGCCGTGCGGTCCTGAGCCGCGCAGAGCAGGCCGAGGTTGTACGCGCCGTTGACGTCTCCGGCGTCCATGGCGGCCCGGTACCAGCGCTCGGCGGACTGCTGCTCACCGCGTGCAGCGTGCAGCGCACCGAGCGCATTGGCAGCGTTGCCATCGCCGTCCTGCGCGGCGCGCAGCCACCACACGGCGGCGCTCTCCTCGTCCCCGGCGTCCCGCAGCAGGAACCCCAGGGCGCAGGCGGCTCGCGCCTCGCCGTCCTTCGCGGACGTGAGGTACCACCGCCCGGCCTCCTTCAGCTCGCCCCGCCGCTCGAGGATGCCCCCGAGATGCAGCGCGGCACGCCGATGTCCCCGCGCGGCGGCCTGCCGGTACCACTGCTCGGCCTCCCGCAGGGCGCCGCGCCCACCGGAGGTGTCGGCCGTACCGGGCGCACCGGCGGCCCCGTCGGCTACGTCAGGTACGTCAGGTACGTCGAGGGACAGCACATGGCGTTCCAGCGCGCGGGCCAGGCGGTAGGCCGCCTCGCGGTGGCCCTGCTCCGCGGCGGCCCGCAGCCAGCGCTCCGCACCCGGCTCGCTTCGGTGCTCCAGCAGATCCGCCAGTGCGTAGGCCCCCAGCGCATGACCCTGCTCGGCGGACTGCCGCAGCCAGTACTCGGCGGCGGGCTCGTCGCCGCGCTCCCGGAAGTGTCTGCCCAGCGCGTGCGCCGCGGCCGCGGAGCCGGCGACGGCGGCGATGCGCCACCAGCCGGCCGCCTCGTCGGCGTAGCCACGCTGGTGCAGCAGCACACCCAGGTTGTTCGCGGCGGCGCGGTCGCCCTCCGCGGTCGCCGCCCGCAGATGCGGCTCCGCGCCGTCGAGGTCACCGCGGCGCAGCAGCAGCGCCCCGAGAACGCTCATCGACGCGATGTCACCGGCGTCGGCGGCGCGACGGTGTCCGGCCTCGGTCTCCGCGTCCGAATCCACGGGGCCCGCGGGCTCGGCAGGGCCCACGCAGTCGAGCGGCTCCACGGCGTCGACGCCCATCGCATCGGCCACGCCCACCGCGCCTGTCACGGTCCCGGCGTGCTGCTGCACAAACCGCCCTGTCTCCAACAGAGTTGCCCTGTCCCCCATAAATTCCATCGTCGCACCACCTGCAACCCGCGTACACCTGGTATACCGCAGCCAGTGAGGTCACTTCAGCGTTTTGTCGACATGCCCACAGAGAGATAAGTCAAACACGCCTCACCCCAACCCGCCGTCCTCAACTCGCCCCACCCGGCTCACACTTCGAAAGCGTCGGTTCACGACACACGTCGAGGGCCCGGATCC
>NZ_JBSGZO010000788.1:0-2312 GCF_053611045.1 Streptomyces sp. NPDC054841
ATCTTCGCCCGGGAGGACGAGAAAGGGCCCCCGGAGGACGGGCGTCCTCGGGGGGCCTCTTCGTGAGGCACCGCGGGCCTTGAGGGACCGCGGGCCCCATCAGATCTCGGTGCGCTCCTCGACAACCTTCATCAGATCTCGGTGCGCTCCTCGACAACCTTCGCGATCTTGGCGATGGCCTCGTCGACCGGAATGCCGTTCTCCTGGGAACCGTCGCGGTAGCGGAAGGACACCGCGCCGTTCTCCATGTCCTCGTCGCCCGCGATGACCATGAAGGGCACCTTCTGCTTCTGGGCGTTGCGGATCTTCTTCTGCATACGGTCCGAGGAGGCGTCCACCTCGACGCGCAGCCCCTGCTTCCTCGCCCTGGCGGCGAACTCCTGCAGATACGGGACGTGAGCGTCACCGATCGGGATGCCCAGCGCCTGGACGGGCGCCAGCCACGCCGGGAAGGCACCCGCGTAGTGCTCGAGCAGCACCGCGAAGAAGCGCTCGATGGAGCCGAACAGCGCGCGGTGGATCATGACCGGGCGGTGCTTGGTGCCGTCGGGGCCGGTGTACTCCAGGTTGAAGCGCTCCGGCAGATTGAAGTCGAGCTGGACCGTGGACATCTGCCAGGTACGGCCGATCGCGTCCTTCGCCTGGACGGAGATCTTCGGGCCGTAGAAGGCCGCGCCGCCCGGGTCGGGGGTGAGCGGGAGGCCCTGCTTCTCGGCCACCTGCCGCAGCGCCTCGGTGGCCTCCTCCCAGACCTCGTCGGAGCCGACGAACTTCTCCGGGTCCTTGGTGGACAGCTCCAGGTAGAAGTCGGTCAGACCGTAGTCGCGCAGCAGGTCCAGGACGAAGGTGAGCGTGGTGTCCAGCTCCTCCGCCATCTGCTCCTTGGTGCAGTAGATGTGCGCGTCGTCCTGGGTGAAGCCGCGGGCGCGGGTGAGGCCGTGCACGACGCCCGACTTCTCGTACCGGTACACGGTGCCGAACTCGAAGAGGCGCAGCGGCAGTTCACGGTAGGAACGCCCGCGCGCGTCGAAGATCAGGTTGTGCATCGGGCAGTTCATGGGCTTGAGGTAGTAGTCCACGCCCTCGTCGAGCTGCATGGGCGGGTACATGCCCTCGGCGTACCAGTCCAGGTGGCCCGACTTCTCGAACAGCTTGCCCTTGGTCGCGTGCGGCGAGTACACGAACTCGTAGCCGTGCTCCTCGTGGCGCTTGCGCGAGTAGTCCTCCATGACCCGGCGGATGACGCCGCCCTTGGGGTGGAAGACCGCGAGACCCGAGCCGACCTCGTCCGGGAAGGAGAACAGGTCCAGCTCGTTGCCCAGCTTGCGGTGGTCGCGCTTCTCGGCCTCGGCGAGGAAGTCCAGGTGGGCCTTCAGCTCTTCCTTGGACGGCCAGGCGGTGCCGTAGATGCGCTGCAGCATCGGGTTCTTCTCGCTGCCGCGCCAGTACGCCGCTGCGTTGCGCATGAGCTTGAACGCCGGGATGTTGCGGGTGGTGGGCAGGTGGGGACCGCGGCAGAGGTCCTTCCAGCACAGCTCGCCGGTCTTGGCGTCCAGGTTGTCGTAGATGGTCAGCTCGCCGCCGCCCACCTCGACGTTCGCGCCGTCGTCGGTCGACGCGGAGCCCTTGATGCCGATGAGCTCCAGCTTGTACGGCTCGTCGGCGAGCTCCTCGCGGGCGGCCTCGTCGGTGACGACGCGCCGCGCGAAGCGCTGGCCGCGCTTCTGGATCTCCTGCATCTTCTTCTCGATGGCCTTGAGATCCTCGGGGGTGAACGGCTTCGCGACGTCGAAGTCGTAGTAGAAGCCGTCACGGACCGGCGGGCCGATGCCGAGCTTGGCCTCCGGGAACAGCTCCTGCACGGCCTGCGCCATGACATGCGCGGTGGAGTGCCGCAGGATGTTGAGGCCGTCCTCGGAGGAGATCTCGACGGGCTCGACGGCCTCGCCGTCCTTCACCTGGTACGCGAGGTCCTTCAGTTCCCCCGCGATGCGAGCGGCGATCACGGTGCGCTCGCCGGCGAAGAGCTCGGCTGCCGTGGTGCCCGTGGTCACCACTCGCTCTTCCCGCTCGGAATCGCGTTGGATGATCACACGGACGTCTGACACCGGTCTCTCCTGTCTGAGGGGGAGCACACACGGATACATCGCGCATGCATTACGCCATGCTACCGAGCCGTGCAGGCCGCTCGCGAAACGGTTTCCCCGGGGGCGAGCCGCTGCAACGGCCGGGTCTCCGCCCCGGACCCCGCGCCTCGATCTCCCCCACGCACTGCGGGCGTGGGGGACCGCCGGCCGGGCTCGGTCCTGGCC
>NZ_JBSGZO010000789.1:0-2311 GCF_053611045.1 Streptomyces sp. NPDC054841
CACCGGCTCCTCGGGCAGGTGCCGGTGCGCGCGGGAAGGGGCTCGAAGGCGACCGTCGCCGGCCCCAGATGACATGCGGTCGGATCAGCCGCGGATTCCGAAAGGCCCGAGGACGCCGTAGTCGATCCTCAACGACTCGTGCATCGCATGGGCGTTGTCGAAGGTGAAGACGTCCACGGCACCCAGCTTGCCCTCCCAGGCGGGCAGCATCTTGTCCGTGGCCGCCTGGGCGACCGCGTCCAGGTAGGACTTGAAGACCGCCCAGGGATTGCCGGGGTACTGCGCGAACATCGGCGTCGGGTCCACCGAGGCGGCCGCCTCCCGGGTGAACCTGTCCAGGTCACGCATGTACGCCCGCTGGATCTCGACGTCCTGGCGCGTGCCCAGCCGCGTGAGATGGCCCCCGATGAACGTCTCGAAGGGGAACGAGAGCGCCTGGTCGTGAGCCTTGATCCAGCCCGGGATGTCCGAGGAGACGGCGAGGCTCTTGAACGGCACCCAGCCGGGGAAGACCACATCGGCCAGCATCAGCACCCGCTGCGCGGGCGCGTAGATGAAGATGTTGTCCGGGCTGTGGTTCGGGCCCTTGTAGGAGAGGTGCAGGACCTGGTCGCCGACCTCCAGCCGGTACGAGTCGGAGAAGACCCGCGTCGGCAGTGGCCGGTTGGGGTCACGAGTCTCGCGCATGAGGTGACGCGCCCGCTCATGGGCGATGCGCACCGCGCCGTCCGGGAAGATGCCCGCGGCACCGATGTGGTCGGCGTGGTGGTGGGAGTACACCACGTGCGTGACCGGCTGGGTGGTCACCTCACCGATCGCGCGCAGGATGTTGTGGCCGAGAGTGGGAGGTGCGTCCACCACCACGACGCCCCTCCCCGTCACCAGGAACATCATCTGGTAGGTGCCGTCGGTCAGCCAGTACAGCCTGTCCCGGATCTCCTGGACGAGATACCCCTTCGAGGGGATCTGCGGCCCGAGGGCGGTGGGGGGCACGGGGGCGTAGTCGGCATCCGCGGCTGCGGCGGTCCCGGGCTGCAGCAGCGGCTGCAGCAGCGCACCCGCGGCCGGAACCGAGGCCGCCAGCGCCGAGTACTTCAGGATCGACCGGCGGTTCGGCCGGCCTGGAGGCGTGGCGGTTCCGGGCTGGTTGTTCATGGTCGACATGAGCTGAATCTCCTTGCGCCAGAGAGCTGTTGACGAGTCGTCGGCCGATGGGGCCGTCGCATCCGGGCAGCGGACCGCGGCTTCGGGCGGCGAACCCGCACGGTTCGACGGCGGGGTCCCTCCCCGTTTCCGCTGCACGCATCTGAGCGGTCCCGCGTGCACCAACGGGCTCATCGACGGCGCCGTCCAGATGGTTGATGCGTCACCTATGGAGTGGAACCGTACGCCCGAGATGGTTGAGGAGTCAACTATCTCGTGGCCGCCCACCCTGGCCCGGCGACCGCCGACCTGCCCGACTCCGGAATGTCGCAGGCCGGTCACGCCGCGGAAGGGTGGACCAGGGGTGATGCGGCCACTGCACCGTGCGGCGGGATACGAAGAGCAGGTCGGCGATGGCCGGATTCGAGTGCCCCTCCGCCACGAGCGCCGCGACGGTCCGCTCGGTGTCGGTCAGGCTGTCCCACCCCGAGGCGGGGCGGCGCCTGCGTCCGCGGCTCCCCCGGCTCACCCTCACCGCGCGCAGTCGGGCTTCGGCCCGCGGCGCTGCGGGTTGTTCAGCTCGGCTCCTCCGCGCCGGACGAGGTGCTGCACGCCCATGAGGGGTCCGTCACTGCGGTTGTGAGCGCTGGCGGGGCAAGGCGGAGCGTAGAGACCTTGCCGTCGCATCTGCTTCCGTCCCCCGGGCCACCTCTTCTGCCGGTCACGGCGTATCTACGGGCGTAGGTCGATCGACAGATCCGCCGTGTATCCAGCGGTGCAATTCTCTTTGAGGCAAGGCCGGGTCCACCGAGCACCCGGCTGACGAAGCGACCTCAGGAACAAGTGATGCCTAAGACGGTTGTGCTGTTTTCCGGCGGAGTGGAGTCGACCGTAGTGGCCCACCAGTTGAGTCGGGAGGGCCACGAACTCCGGCTGCTGGCCATCGACTACGGACAGCGGCACCGGCGCGAGCACGAGTCCGCCCGGATCATCGCGGACGGACTCGGGGCGGCGTTCCGTGTGATCGACATTCGACAGGTGGGTGGTCTGCTGCCCGGGAATTCGCTGACCGACAACGAGGTCGACGTGCCGGACTACGACCCCGCCGTCCGCGGACGGGAGTTCGTGGTCGGGTGAGCCCGGCGCGGGGCCGCGTGGTGGGGTTCAC
>NZ_JBSGZO010000790.1:0-2297 GCF_053611045.1 Streptomyces sp. NPDC054841
CCGAGGCCCGGCCGCCGAGCAGCGCCGCCCGTTCGGCGATACCGCGCAGGCCACGGCCGCCGCCCGGACGGACCACCGGTGACCGGTCGGGCAGCGGGTTCTCCATCGATATCTCCAACTCCTTGTCGTGCACGCGCACATGGAGCGACACCGGTGCGGCGCCGCCGTGTCGCAGGGCGTTGCTCAGGCCCTCCTGGACGATCCGGTACGCCTCGCGGGAGACCGCCTCGGGGACGGCGGACAGCTCGCCCTCCGCGGCGTACGCCACCTGCCGCCCGCTGTGCGCGAGCAGCCCGTCCAGCGCGTCGAGTCCCGGCGTGGACAGCTCGCCCTGGTCCTCCCCCTGCCGCAACAGCCCGAGGACCGAGTCGAGTTCCCCCACCGTGCGCCGGGTGGTCTCCTCGATCGCCGCCAGCGCCTCCCGCGCGAACTCCACATCGCTGTCCAGGACCCGGCGGGCGGCGCTCGCCTGGAGGGTCACCGCACTCAGCGCATGGCCCACCGAGTCGTGCAGCTCGCGGGCGAGCCGGTTGCGCACGGCGAGTTCGGCGGCCCGCCGTTCGGCCGCCGCCAGCCGGTCCTCGGGCGTCGGCCCCAGCAGCAGCGTCGCCTGGCGGGCGAGCAGCGCCCCGGCCCCGGCCGTGCAGGCCGCGAGTGCCAGCAGCATCAACAGCCCCGCGGGCAGCCCCGCCCAGACGACCCATGACCGGTTCAGCGACCAGTGGTCCGTCAGCGCCGACTCGCGCAGCGAGGCGGAGAACGGCAGCGCCATGACCGCCACCGCGAACGGCGGCAGTGCCAGCGTCGCACCGCTGACCAGCCCGCCGAGCCCCACATGAAGCGTGTACCAGGCTGCGGTACGGGCCCTGCCCTGCCGGGTCCGCGCCGGACCGTCCGCGAACCCGTCGGCCGGCACCCCGCACATCGCCCGTGCCGCGGACACCGACATCGGCCGGGCCAGCGGGAAGAGTGCGGTGACCGCGGCCAGCGGCAGGGCGATCGCGTACGCCCCGAACTGCAGTGCGAGGGACCCGCCGAACAGGCCCGGAGAGTCCACGATCGGGCTCATCAGCACGGTGCCGACGAGCCAGTACGGCATCAACAGCGCGCCGCCCAGGATCAGATGGACCCAGCGCAGCCGCGCCCGCGCGCCGAACAGCGCCCCCCACACACGTCTCACGCGTCGCGCCGCCGCAGGAAGCAGGCGGTGGCGGCGGCGAGGAGCAGCCCGGTGATCATCTCCCCAGCGTAGGTCAGGGTCATCAGCGCCGGGGCCGCCTTGTCCGGATCGGTGTCCGGCATCAGCGTGGCGAGCAGCATCCAGCCGCCCCAGCCGCCCAGCACTCCGGAACCCACCCAGGCGGCCGCCAGCGGTGTCCGCACCCGCAGGGACCGGCCGCGCCGGAAGGCGAGGATCAGCACGCCCGCCACGGCGGCCGCCGTGAACAACACCCGGACCCCCGCCAGGACATAGAAGTCGCTGGTGCGCTCGGCAACCCTGAGCGGGGGCAGTCCCGCCGTCGAACCGAGCGCCCAGAGCAGGTGCACGACGGCGGGGAACAGTGCGAGCACCGACCCGGCCAGGGCGGCCGCGCGCATCGGCGGTCCGGTCACGGCGGCCGGCAGTTCCCGGACCAGGCCCCGCCACACATGGCCCCAGCGGTCACGGGCGTACAGCACGAAGAGGGCACCCAGGGTCAGGCCCTGCACGATGAACCCGCTGTAGACCACGCCGAATACCCAGTCGTCGAGGAACGGCTCCTTCGACGCGTCCTGGGCCTTCGTGCCGCCGCCGAGGGACACCAGCAGTTGCAGGGGGAAGCCCACCATGATCGGGGTGAGCAGCCCGGTCGCCGTCCACGTGGGCACGGCAAGCAGCCAGGCCTTCACCCGCAGCCCCCAGCGCTGGGTGAGCAGCAGCGCGAGCACCACGACGGCCGCGTCCATGAGGACCGAGATGCTGTTCAGGACCGCCATCTGCGCGCGGTGGTCCAGGAGTCCACTGCCGGCGGGGATGCCGATGTCGCTGCCGGCGACCCAGGCGACCTTGAGCGAGATGTAGGGGGCGCAGGAGGCGATGGCGAGGGCGCGCAGCGCCCTGCGACCCCTTCCGAGGGGTGGCGCGGGAGGCGGGGGAGCGGCGACGAGCGGTGTCTGTGTCATGGCGTCCACGCTTCCGGCCACCGGCCGCCGGCACCTCCTGCGTGGTGACGAACCCCCTCCGCCGCACGGCGGAGGGGACCCCGTACCCGACGGTGGCCGCCCCAGTTCCGGTGCGGAAAGTACTTCAGCGGCAC
>NZ_JBSGZO010000791.1:0-2277 GCF_053611045.1 Streptomyces sp. NPDC054841
GGACCGGCCAGGTCTAGCGTGACCGGTATGGACGAGCAGCGCACCCGACCCTACGGCGGTCCGCCTTGGCTGCACGGCGGACCGCCGTGGGGGCACAGCGGTCCGCCGTGGTGGCGGTACGGCCCGGACCGGTGGGCGGAGCACCGGGTGCCCTGGCGCTCCACCCTGATGCTCGCCGTCTTCGTGATGATCGGCAGTGGGTTCGCGGCGAAGAGCCAGGACCGGGAGCCGCTCGACGCGTTCGCGCGGGTGCTGCTGCTCGCCGGGCCCGCCTTTCTGCTGATGCGCCGCAAGCACCCGGTCGTCGCGCTCTTCGGGGCAGCGGCGACCGCGCTGGTCTACCTCGGCGCGGGATATCCGTACGGGCCGGTCCTGCTCCCCGTCGCCGTCGGAGTGTTCTCGGCCGTCGTCGCCGGGCACCGGCACGCGGCATGGGTGGCCGTCGGCCTGTTCTGGGTCGGCCATCTCCTCATCGGCCACTGGCTCCACCCGTATCTCCCACCGCGCGGCGACGGACCGGCGCCCTGGGGCGAGGAACTGGTCAGCGCCGCCGTGGTCGTCGCCGTCCTCGCCCTTGCCGAGCTGGCCCGGGTACGCAAAGAGCAGTGGGTCCGCGAGCGCGCCGAACGCGCGGCGGCGGAGCGGCGCCGCGCGGACGAGGAGCGGCTCCGTATCGCCCGCGAACTCCACGACGTGCTCGCCCACTCCATCTCCGTCATCAATGTGCAGGCCGGAGTGGGCCTCGCGTTGCTGGACTCCGACCCCGAACAGGCCCGTACCGCCCTCACCACCATCAAGGCGGCCAGCAAGGAGGCGCTCGGCGAGGTACGGCAGGTACTGGACACCCTCCGCCCACCCGTCTCCCGCCACCGCCCTTCCAGCGATGCGCTGCGCGCAGCTCCCCTTGATCCGGGTGACGCGCCCCGCGCCCCCGCGCCCGGACTCGACCGGCTCCCCGAACTCGTCGAGCAGGCCGCACGAGCCGGACTCACCGTGGAGGTCACCACCGAGGGCACCAGGACCCCGCTCCCGCCCGGCGCCGATCTCGCCGCCTTCCGCATCGTGCAGGAGGCGTTGACCAATGTGGTGCGGCACTCGGGGTCCCGTACGGCACGGGTCAGGATCGGTTACGCGCGCGACCGGCTCGATCTGCGGATCGACGACGACGGGCCCGCCACCGGCGACGATCAGGGCGGCAGTGGCCGTGGACTCATCGGGATGCGGGAACGGGCCGCCGCGCTCGGTGGCACGATCGAGGCGGGCGCGCGCCCGGACGGCGGTTTCCGTGTGCACGCCGACCTGCCCATCGAGCCGAGGGAGACACCGTGATCCGGGTACTGCTCGCCGACGACCAGTCGCTGGTGCGGGCCGGCTTCCGGGCGTTGCTCGACGCCCAGCCGGACATCGAGGTCGTGGGGGAGGCCGCGGACGGCGAGGAGGCGCTGCTCCGGGTCGGCGAACTGAAGCCCGACGTGGTCCTGATGGACATCCGTATGCCCCGGCTCGACGGGCTCGCCGCCACCCGGCGGATCACCGATGACGAGTCGCTGGACGGCGTGAAGGTCGTCATGCTGACCACCTTCGAGCTGGACGAGTACGTCTTCGAGGCGATCCGGGCCGGAGCCTCCGGGTTCCTGGTGAAGGACACCGAGCCGGAGGAACTGCTGCGCGCGGTACGGGCGGTGGTGGAGGGCGACGCGCTGCTGTCGCCGGGGGTGACGCGCCGGCTCATCGTCGAGTTCGCCGCCCGCTCCAAGGGGCCTGCCGAGGCCGAGGGACTCGCCGGACTCACCGAGCGGGAACGGGAGGTGATGGCTCTGGTCGGCATCGGCCTGTCCAACGAGGAGATCGCCCGCCGGCTCGTGGTCAGCCCGCTCACGGCCAAGACGCATGTCAGCCGGACGATGGTGAAGCTCGGAGCCCGGGACCGGGCCCAACTGGTGGTGCTCGCCTACGAGTCGGGTCTGGTCCGCCCCGGCTGGCTCGGCTGAGCGGAGGTACGCGCGAAGCGCCGCAGCACGGTCACGACCCGCACCGGGAAGACCAGGGCCGCCGCGACCGCGCCCGCGAGGAGCAGTCCCCGCTCGACGGCGTACGGCATGGTGAACATCAGTTTCGGTCCGGCGATCACGCCGAAGACCACCGCGGCCGCGAAGGCCGCGCTCAGCAGTGCGTAGCCGGTCTCCACGGTGATCGCGTCCCGTTCCGCCTGTGTACGTTCCCCCATGGGTGGGAGTGTCACAGGGCGGCGGTGCGCGGGCAACCCGCCGCCCGCAC
>NZ_JBSGZO010000792.1:0-2263 GCF_053611045.1 Streptomyces sp. NPDC054841
CTTGCGATGCGTCCCCTCGGCCCTCCGGGCCTGGGGAGACCCCATGCACCGGACGCCGCGAGCTTCCCGGCAAACCTTTCCGGCCACAGCACTAGGCGTCCGCGCGTCCTCTGATCCCCAGCGCCTCCGTGGTCGTCGGGTTGATCAGCAGGACCAGCGAGGTGACGGCGACCACCGCGAGGACGATGCCCGCCGGGATCAGTGGGCCCGTGGTGCTCAGCAGGGTCCAGGCGACCGGCAGGGACAGGATCTGAGTGATGATCGCGGGGCCGCGGCTCCAGCTGCGGCGCAGCAGCAGCCCGCGCGCGGCCAGCAGCGGAATCATGCCGAGGGCGATCAGCGTCGCTCCGCCCGTGGCGGCCTGCGTCGTGCTGTCGGGGTGGCTGGTGAAGCCCGACACCAGCATGTAGACGCCCCCGGCCACCAGGGCGAGGGCCTCCAGACCGCAGAAGGCCGCCGCGGCGGTAAGGCGGGTGGGACGCGACTCGGGGGTCTGCTCAGCACTGCTCACCCTTGCAGGGTAGCCGTGCACCCCCGTACGTCCCCGGCGACCCGGGCTGGGCCGGGTACCGCCCGGTAGGTACCCTGGCGCCCATGCGCGCACTCCTCGTGGTCAACCCGGCAGCAACCACCACCAGTGCCCGCACCCGTGACGTTCTCATCCACGCCCTCGCCAGCGAGGTGAAGCTGGAGGCCGTCACGACGGAGTACCGCGGCCATGCCCGGGACCTCGCCCGGCGGGCCGCCGAGTCCGGGGAGACCGACCTGGTGGTCGCGCTCGGCGGCGACGGCACCGTGAACGAGGTCGTGAACGGTCTGCTGCATTCCGGCCCGGAGCCGGACGCCCTCCCCCGCCTCGCGGTCGTGCCCGGTGGCTCCACCAATGTCTTCGCCCGCGCACTGGGGCTGCCGAACGACGCCGTGGAGGCGACCGGCGCGATCCTGGACGCGCTCAGTCACCGGAGCGAGCGGACGGTCGGGCTCGGTCTCGCGTCGGGTACGCCGGGCACGGAGGACGAGGCGATCCCGCCCCGCTGGTTCACCTTCTGCGCGGGCTTCGGCTTCGACGCCGGTGTGATCGGCCGGGTCGAACAGCAGCGAGAGCGCGGCAAGACATCGACGCACGCCCTCTACATACGTCAGGCGGTCCGCCAGTTCCTCGAGGAACCGCATCGCCGACGTGGCGCGATCACGCTGGAGCGCCCCGGCGCGGACCCGGTGACGGACCTCGCGCTGTCCATAGTCTGCAACACCTCCCCCTGGACCTACCTGGGCAATCGTCCGGTGTACGCGTCTCCGAGGGCCTCCTTCGACACGGCCCTCGACGTGCTCGGGCTGAACCGGCTCTCCACGCTCGCCGTGGCCAGATATGCGACCCAGCTCCTCACCTCGACCCCCGACCGCGGCCCGCGCGGCAAGCACGCCTTCTCGCTGCACGACCAGACGGACTTCACCTTGCATTCGAAGGCTCCGCTGCCCTTCCAGATGGACGGTGACCATCTCGGTCTGCGAACTAGCGTGACGTTCACAGGCGTACGCCGTGCACTGCGTGTGATTGTGTGAGTGGAAGGGCCCTGAGCCCTTTATCTCGAACGTATGGGCTGGGGTCCACCCCATGGAAGTACGGCTGTGACCTAGTCGACACCGAGGAATCAAAAAAAACTTTCCGGAAGGGGTTGTATCCGCCGCCGAGGTTTGCGAATCTCTACATGGCGATCGGGACGGCCCGCAGAACCGGCCTCTCAGAGCCAGAACCCCTCCTCATTCCAAGGACCACAACCAGTTCATCTGGGTGTCGGCCCTTCCGGTGCGGGGGGATTCGTGAAAGCGTTCACATTCACAAGCAACCTGCACGTAATACCAAGAGAGGTAGCAGCCATGGACTGGCGTCACAACGCCGTTTGCCGCGAGGAAGACCCCGAGCTGTTCTTCCCCATCGGCAACACCGGTCCTGCGCTGCTGCAGATCGAGGAAGCCAAGGCCGTCTGCCGCCGCTGCCCCGTCATGGAGCAGTGCCTGCAGTGGGCGCTCGAGTCCGGCCAGGACTCCGGCGTCTGGGGTGGCCTCAGCGAGGACGAGCGCCGCGCGATGAAGCGCCGCGCCGCTCGCAACCGGGCGCGCAACGCCAGCGCCTGATCGCCACCGCTACGAGCCTGAGCCCGGCGGCGCGTACGGCGAGTACGCACTCACCGCCCCCGAGCCGCAGCGCGCAGCAGTAACTCAAAGCGTTCGAGCCCCGGACCGTGTCCATACGGTCCGGGGC
>NZ_JBSGZO010000793.1:0-2238 GCF_053611045.1 Streptomyces sp. NPDC054841
AAACGGCGCCCGCCCCGGGGTTGTTCCACCCGTTCCTCCCCAGGGCTTGGTCCTGGGGGACCCGCACGAAGAACGAATGCCACAACAGGGTTGTCAGCGGATGGGACGGTGGACGTTCTCCCGTGTCGCCGGGCCCGGCGTCGCGTCCGCGATCCAGGGACCGTCGCCGCTGGGGTCGATGACGCCTTCCTCCAGCCACGTGTGGGCGCCGGCCAGGATGTCGTTCACCACCTTGCGGTCGAGATCGTCGGTGTTGGTCCAGAGCCGGCCGAAGAGCTCCTCGACCCGGATACGGGACTGCCGGCAGAAGGCGTCGGCCAGCTGGTACGCCTCGCGCCCGTGGTCGCCCTTCTTGCGGAGGAGCTCCGCCCGCACGCAGGCGGCGCTCATCGCGAACAGTTCCGCGCCGATGTCGACGATCCGGCCGAGGAAGCCCTGTTTCGTCTCCATCCGGCCCTGCCACCGGGACATGGCGTAGAAGGTGGAGCGGGCCAGCTTGCGCGCCGAGCGTTCCACGTAGCGCAGATGGGTGGAGAGGTCCACATGGCCGCGTGGGTGGAACTCGGCGAACGAGCGCGGGAGTTGGCCGGGCCCGGCCACGAGCTTCGGCAGCCAGCGGGCGTAGAAGGCCGTGGCCTGGGCGCCTGCCTTCGCCTTGTCGCCGAAGGACTTGTCCGGGTCGATGATGTCGCCGGCGACGGCGAGATGGGCGTCGACCGCCTCGCGG
The DNA here is from genome assembly GCF_053611045.1 of Streptomyces sp. NPDC054841. Taxonomy (NCBI): domain Bacteria; kingdom Bacillati; phylum Actinomycetota; class Actinomycetes; order Kitasatosporales; family Streptomycetaceae; genus Streptomyces; species Streptomyces sp. NPDC054841. The sequence continues at coordinate 728 of NZ_JBSGZO010000793.1, forward strand.
GCGATCAGCAGATGCATGATCTCGGTCGAGCCCTCGAAGATGCGGTTGATGCGCAGGTCGCGCAGCATCTGCTCGGCGGGGACGGCACGTTCGCCGCGGGCGGCGAGCGAGTCCGCGGTCTCGAATCCGCGGCCGCCGCGGATCTGGACCAGTTCGTCGGCCATCAGCCAGGCCATCTCGGACCCGTACAGCTTGGCGAGGGCCGCCTCGATGCGGATGTCGTTGCGGTCCTCGTCGGCCATCTGGGACGACAGGTCGACAACGGCCTCCAGGGCGAAGGTGGTGGCGGCGATGAAGGAGATCTTCGCGCCGACGGCCTCGTGCTTGGCGACGGGCCTGCCCCACTGCTCGCGCACGGCGGACCATTCACGGGCGATCTTCAGGCACCACTTGCCGGCGCCCACGCACATCGCGGGCAGGGACAGCCGGCCGGTGTTGAGCGTGGTCAGGGCGATCTTGAGGCCGGCGCCCTCGGGGCCGATACGGTTCGCGGCGGGAACCCGGACCTGGTGGAAGCGGGTGACGCCGTTCTCGATGCCGCGCAGGCCCATGAAGGCGTTGCGGTTCTCGACCGTGATGCCGTCGGATGCCGCCTCGACGACGAAGGCGGTGATGCCGCCCTTGTGGCCCTCGGACTTCGGGACCCTGGCCATGACGACGAGGAGGTCGGCGACGACACCGTTCGTCGTCCAGAGCTTCACGCCGTCGAGGACGTAGTCGTCGCCGTCCGGGACGGCGGTGGTGGCCAGGCGCGCCGGGTCGGATCCGACGTCCGGCTCGGTGAGCAGGAACGCCGAGATGTCGGTGCGGGCCAGGCGCGGCAGGAACGCGTCCTTCTGCTCCTGGGTGCCGAAAATCTTCAGCGGCTGCGGTACGCCGATCGACTGATGCGCGGACAGCAGCGCGCCGATCGCCGGGCTCACGGTACCGACCAGGGCCAGGGCCTTGTTGTAGTACACCTGGGTGAGGCCGAGCCCGCCGTACTTGGTGTCGATCTTCATGCCGAGGGCGCCGAGCTCCTTGAGCCCGTCGATCACGGCGTCGGGGATACGGGCCTCGCGCTCGATGAGCGCACCGTCGATCTTTGTCTCGCAGAAGTCGCGCAGTTTGGCGAGGAACTCCTCGCCGCGCTGCACGTCGTCCTCGGACGGCAGCGGATGTGGGTGGATCAGGTCGAGCCGGAAGCGGCCGAGGAACAGCTCCTTGGCGAAACTTGGCTTGCGCCAGCTCTGCTCGCGCGCAGCCTCGGCGACCTGGCGTGCCTCACGCTCGGTGACCTTTGGTGCCCCGGTGACCTCAGGGGTCACGGTGACCTTTGGGGCGTCCTGCGGAGTGGATGGGGCGGACATGAGGGACTCACCTCGCCGCTGAATCGGGGGCGGCCGGGCGGAATTACCGCACGGTGCTACTCGTCCGTATCTACCCGATTCTCGACCACCTCACCAGTCCTGCGGAGCAGCCGGGTGTATCGGGTCCGCGCTACCACAGAAGGACGGCCGGAGCCCCCGCAC
>NZ_JBSGZO010000794.1:0-2223 GCF_053611045.1 Streptomyces sp. NPDC054841
CTCCTGCTCGCCTCGCCGGCGACCCGCGCCGTCGGCCGGGCGGCCGGGCGGCGGGGCGGCGGGGCGTCAGTTCTGGTGCGCCGGGGCCCGGGCCGCACGCGGAGAGCGGCGGCCCGGGCCGCCGCCCGGTCACTGGGGCTGCTGCGCCTCCGCGATGGACTTGCGGACCTCGTCCATGTCCAGCCCACGGGCCTGGCCGATCACGTCCTCCAGGACGGGCTCCGGCAGCGCCCCGGGCTGGGCGAACACGGCCACGTTGTCCCGGACGATCATCAGCGTGGGAATCGAGCGGATCTCGAAGGCCGCGGCCAGCTCCTGCTGCGCCTCCGTGTCCACCTTCGCGAAGACGAGATCCGGATGGCGCTCGGAGGCCTGCTCGTAGACCGGCGCGAACTGACGGCACGGTCCACACCAGGAAGCCCAGAAGTCGATCAGGACAAAGTCATTGTCAGATACAACCTGATCGAAGTTTTCCTTGGTGAGCTCAACAGTGCTCATTGTTTCCTTACCTCTTCCTGGTGTCCGGTCGGACCCTCCCCCTGACGCCCTGGCGGGCCCGGGGGGACCCCCAGGCCAACGGCGCACGGGGCGGCGGTATTCCGCCTGCCCATGTGGCTTCGGTGCACACGTGGCACCAGACTGTCCGTATGACGGAAGCTGTGGAATACGACGTTGTGGTCCTGGGGGCCGGGCCGACCGGGGAGAACGTGGCGGGGAGGACACGAGCCGCGGGGCTGAGTACCGCGGTGGTGGAGGGCGAGCTCGTCGGCGGGGAGTGCTCGTACTGGGCCTGCATGCCGAGCAAGGCGCTGCTGCGGCCCGTCATCACACGTGCCGACGCGCGCAGGGTCCCGGGCGTGCGCCAGGCCGTGCAGGGCCCGCTCGACGCCCACGCGGTCCTGGCGCATCGCGACGAGTACGCCTCGCACTGGAAGGACGACGGCCAGGTCGCCTGGCTGGACTCGATCGGCGCCCGCCTCTACCGCGGGCTGGGCCGGCTGCACGGTCCCCGCGAGGTCGTCGTCGAGGGACCCGAGGGCGAGCACCACGTGCTGACCGCCCGGCACGCCGTCGCCGTGTGCACCGGCAGCCGCGCCGTCCTGCCCGGTCTGCCGGGGCTGGCCGGTGCCAAGGCATGGACCAGCCGAGAGGCGACCAGCGCGCAGGCCGTGCCCGGGCGGCTCGTCGTCGTCGGCGGGGGAGTCGTGGGTACGGAGATGGCCACCGTCTACCAGGCGCTCGGCTCCCAGGTGACCATGCTGGTGCGCGGCGGGGGGCTGCTGCCGCGCATGGAGCCCTTCGTGGGCGAGCACGTCTCCGATGCGCTCACCGAGGCCGGTGCGATCGTCCGTACGCGCGTGAGCGTCGCCGCCGTACAGCGGTCGGACGGCGCCGGCCCGGTCACGGTCGTCCTCGAGGGCGGGGAGCTGATCGAGGCCGACGAAGTGCTCTTCGCCACCGGACGCGCCCCGCGCACCGACGACATCGGACTCGAGACGGTGGGGCTGGAGCCCGGCTCCTGGCTCCCGGTCGACGACAGCTGCCGGGTCGACGGCAAGGACTGGCTGTACGCCGTCGGAGACGTCAACCGCCGCGCTCTCCTCACTCACCAGGGCAAGTACCAGGCCCGCATCGCGGGAGCGGCGATCGCCGCCCGGGCACAGCACGTACCGCTGCTGGAGTCGGACCGCTGGGGCGCGCACGCCGCGACCGCCGATCATGACGCCGTGCCGCAGGTCGTCTTCACCGATCCGGAGGCGGCGGCGGTCGGCCTCTCCCTCGCGGAGGCCGAGGCCTCCGGCCGCCGTGTCCGCGCCGTCGACCAGGACCTCGCCGGCGTCGCGGGCGCGGGACTCTACGGCGACAGCTATCGCGGGCGTGCCCGGATGGTCGTCGACCTGGACCGCGAGATCCTCCTGGGCGTCACCTTCGTCGGCCCGGGCGTGGGCGAACTGCTCCACTCGGCGACGATCGCGGTGGCGGGCGAGGTCCCGATCGACCGGCTCTGGCACGCGGTTCCGGCGTACCCGACGATCAGTGAGGTGTGGCTGCGCCTCCTGGAGGCGTACCGGGACGGCAGTCGGGCCTGATCCGGCGCCACCGCGCGCCCCGTCCGCCGGGACCATGGCGGACGGGGTTGCCCAGCGCCGATCGCAGCCGGGTTGTTCAGCGCCGATCGCGGCTGGGTCGCTCAGTGCCGATCGCGGCTGGGTGGCTCAGTGC
>NZ_JBSGZO010000795.1:0-2221 GCF_053611045.1 Streptomyces sp. NPDC054841
TCCATTCACACTCCACCTGCGTCCATGGATGAGCGGAGACGGACATGTCCAGTTCCCCCGAAACCCCAGCAGTCCGGCCGGCCGAGGTCCGTACCCGGGTGCGCATCCCGCTGCGTGTCGGCAACGGCCCCACCGTCCATGCCGAGGCGGTCACCTTCCACGGGCTGGAGGACGGCACCGAACACCTGGCGCTCATCCTCGGCGCACCCACCGCCGTGCGCACCCCGCTCGTCCGGTTGCATTCGGAGTGCCTCACCGGCGACGTCTTCGGCTCGGCCCGCTGCGACTGCGGACCGCAGCTGGGGGAGGCCGTGGAACGGATCGCGGCCACGGGCGGCTACCTGCTCTATCTCCGCCAGGAGGGCCGCGGCATCGGCCTGTACAACAAGCTCGACGCCTACGCGTTGCAGGACGACGGCCTGGACACCTATGCCGCCAACACCGCACTCGGCCTGCCCGAGGACGACCGCGACTACCGGGCGGCCGCCCAGATGCTCAGGGCTCTCGGCGTGGACAGCCTGAATCTGCTGTCCAACAACCCGGACAAGGCCCGGCAACTGCGCGACCTCGGAGTGTCGGTCCGCGATGTCCTGCCCACCGGGGTCTTCGCGACCGAGACCAACCTGCGCTACCTGCAGGCCAAGGTCGAGCACACCGGCCACGGCATCGTTCTCACCGGCCACACACGGCCACGGGACCGGCTCGACACGGCAGCCCCGGCCGGCCTACAGGCCGAGCCTTCCGCGCGAAGCCGTCCGGCGACCCCCGCCCGCCACGTCCGCAATGGCGTTTGAAACGGGCGGGAAGCCGAGCCGGACAGCAGTGTCACCGGCGTCGGCGGACGAACGTCCGGTCTTGCGGGCGCGGACCGCAGGATCCCGATCTGTCCGGTTCCCATCCCTGAGGCCGGGCCGGCCGGCGCTGTGCGCGGACGTGACGCGCTCTCACGTAGTCCCCGGACGGCACGGGCGCATCACCACCTGCCAGCAGCCGGTTCTTCTGGGCCGATGACAGGTGGCGAAGGATTCGACGATGCACCCAGCCGACGAGTTCCGTGGTTACCAGGCGGCGGGATACCAAGCGCCGTTGTACCACTGCTCGTTGGCGCTGTCGTTGTGGTGATCCATGTTGAAGTCGTGGGGGTAGTTCTTGAGGTGGTTGTCCGGGTAGGTCCAAATGCCGGCGGACTCGTCACAGACGTAGTCCCAGTGGCAGATCGTCTTGACCGGCACGTTGCCGAAGAACCTGTCGGCGCCGGCGAGCGGGGCGCCGACGAAACCGCCGAACGGCACGGCTCCGCCGTTGGCGCCGGGAGGGCCCTGGCGCTTGGGGTCCGCGATGAGAATGGCGTTGACGTTGTCGAACGTCTGCCAGTTCTCGGTGACCCAGATGTGCACCACGGCGGCGCCCAGGGAATACCCGCCCATCTTGACGTGCTGGCCCGGGCACGCGGCACGTTGGTCGCGGACCAGCCGGTTCAGCTCATTGACGCCTGCCCGGGCGCTCGCACCGTTGGGAATCTGGGTGGGGTACCCGACGTGCTGCTGGATGTTGCCGGTGAAGCCGTCGTTGTTCCACGAGCTTCCCGTGCCACCGACAACGATCGTGTAGGTGCCCTCACACGAAGCCGCTGCTTGCGCCGTGGATCCCTGTGTCACTGAAAGCCCGGCTGTCAGCAGAAGTCCGGCCAACGCGGCCGCGAACCTTCTTGCCCGCATTCGATCCTCCCCATGTAGTCGGCCTACGCGTCTGCTTTCCGATGCGGTACGCGGTCGGCCATGGTCACCGGACGACAGTGACAGCAGCCGATGACATCCCGATGAAACCCGCGTGGTCCGACCGACAGGGGAGGCTCCAGCACCACCGCGGTGGGGGTTGGAGGCCGGTTCCATCGGTATTTCATCGGTGCGCTCTACCGCCGGCCGCCGACGGCTGGAGAGGAGCGGCCGAATAGCCGGCCGGCTTTGCCGCCTGGTCCGACTGGGCCTGGGTGGGCAATTCCGCAGGGCCGGTAATCAGCTGAATTCCGCGGACTTCACTTCACAACGGAAAGGCACACAGCGGCAAGAACCGGCTGATACCGCGTGTTCAACAGATTGGCCGTCGTGGCCGGCCTCTGGGCGTTGGTCATCGGGATGACCGCCTCGGTTGCCATCGCCCAACCCGGGCCTGTTCCGGGCCCGGGCGACGACCGCTACGGCGTCTCCCGGTATTTCAGTGG
>NZ_JBSGZO010000796.1:0-2220 GCF_053611045.1 Streptomyces sp. NPDC054841
GAGCTGTGCGCCACGAGGCGCGATGTTGATCGAGAGGTGGTGAAAGACCACTTCCGTCGGGTCGTCGTAGCGGCCTGATTGAAGCTTGGGGGCAGCCTGATCCGGGGAACGCCGGTGAGGGTGGCAAGCGGCCCCGACGATGGCGGGACGTGCCGGAACTACCAGACGGTGCGGGTCCGTTCAGCGAGGTCAGAAGGTGTAGCGAGAGCGAACCAGTGGTTGAAGCTCCGTAACAGCGAAGCCGGGTCAAATCTGGTGGATATGGGCCGGTGTGCAGTGCGTGGGGCTCCGCCCGGATGGGTGGGAGTCTCAACTCCGAAGCCGTGTAGCTCTGACGGTGGGGAGGCCACGTTGAAGGTCTGCGGCGTAGGCGTGGCGATGCTGCCGGAGTAGAGCTGGGCACCTCCCTGACCGATCGATCACATGGTGAACGTGGGAACCATCCGCGGTCGCCCTCCTGCCGGACAGCCGGTTCGGTGGTGGGCAGGTCCGTTGCCGATTGAGGGCCGTGGGATGGGGCGGAGGCCCCGTAGTAGTCGCGGGCGTGACGACCCGCCGTGGAGGCCGTGAGAGACGGCCGCAGGGCGAAGGGGGCCAGCAAGTCAGCAGTCGAGGTTGCTGGAATGTCGGGAGGTTTTCGCTGGTGAATACCGACGAACTGGAGCGCGCCGTATATGTGGCGGAGCGACGGGTACTGAATATCCAGACCAAGCTGCACCGTTGGGCTCGTGATGATTCTCATCGCAGGTTCGATGACCTCTACAACCTCGTTACCGATCCCGGTTTCCTCCTGGTGGCCTGGGATCGGGTGAGGGGTAACAAGGGTGCCCGCACGGCTGGAGTGGACGGGCGCACGGCCCGTTCCGTCGAGGCCGGGCAGGGGGTGGAGGATTTTCTCGACGAACTGCGGTCGCGACTGAAGGACCGTAGTTTCCGCCCGCTTCCGGTGCGGGAGCGCATGATCCCGAAGGCTGGCGGGAAACTACGCCGTCTGGGGATCGCTACCATCACCGACCGGGTGGTCCAGGCATCCTTGAAGCTGGTGTTGGAGCCAATTTTCGAGGCGGATTTCCTCCCGTGCTCCTACGGGTTCCGTCCGAACCGTCGGGCTCATGACGCGGTAGCCGAGGTACGCTATCTCGCTTCACGGCCACGCAATTATGAGTGGATCGTGGAGGGCGATATCACGGCCTGCTTCGACGAAATTTCACATTCGGCCCTGATGGACCGGGTGCGGCGGCGAGTCGGAGACAAACGCGTACTGGATCTGGTGAAGGCTTTCCTCAAGGCGGGCATCCTCAGTGAGGACCGCTTGCTGCGGGAGACCACCGCCGGAACCCCACAAGGGTCGATCCTCTCGCCCTTGCTCAGCAATGTGGCACTGTCGGTCCTGGACGAGTACATCGCCCAGGCACCGGGAGGTCCCGGGGCTGGGAAGCTGGAACGGGCCAGACGGCACCGTCATGGTCTGCCCACCTACCGCCTGGTGCGGTATGCAGACGACTGGTGCCTGATGGTCTTCGGCTCCCGAGCGGATGCCGAAGTTCTGCGCGAGGAGATCACAGGAGTCTTGTCCACGGTGGGCTTGCGCCTATCACCGGAGAAGACTCTGATCACCCATATCGAGGAAGGGCTGGATTTTCTCGGGTGGCACCTCCAGCGCCACCGCAAGAGAGGCACCAGTCAGCACTACGTCTATACCTATCCCGCGAAGAAGGCCGTCCAGGCCGTAAAGCGGAAGGTCAAGGTGCTGTGCCGAGAGGTCGAAGTGAACCAGCCGTTGGACGACCTGCTGCGTCGGCTGAATATGGCGCTGCGAGGCTGGTGTGCTTACTTCCGGCCCGGGGTGTCCTCCGCGACCTTCGCCTACCTGAGCCACTACACGTGGCAGACGGTATGGCGATGGATGCGGCGCAAACACCGCCGGTCCACCTGGAAGGAAATCCGCAACCGCTATTGCGGCGGCGGATGGTGGCCCACCAGCGAGAACAGGGAGCTGTTCGATCCTGAGAAGGTAGGCACGACCCGCTACCGCTATCGGGGATCCGTTATTCCGGCTCCCTGGCCCATCGCGGGATGAGGATGTCCAACACGCGGCCCATTTCGGGACTTGTGGAGAGCCCGGTGCATTGAGAGGTGCCCGCCGGGTTCGGGAAGCGGTCCGGGGAAACGGGCTGGCCGAAAGGCCGGAACCGCGCCCCGGGCCGACTTTCACCGACC
>NZ_JBSGZO010000797.1:0-2201 GCF_053611045.1 Streptomyces sp. NPDC054841
CAAAAGGACCACTATTACCTGCTACTCGCAGGTAGGTGCGAACATCGGAGGGCCTTGCCCGGCCACCGCCGGGGCGGCGCAGCAACGAAGCTAGGGAAAGCAGAGGAACTCGGCCATGGCAACGGCGCCCAGCGTCTCGTACTCGATGACGGTCCGGCTGGAGGTGCCCGCGAGCGGAACCGCCGTATCGCAGCTCACCACGGCCGTGGAGTCCTCCGGCGGTTCGGTCTCCGGACTCGACGTCACTGCTTCCGGCCACGAGAAGCTCCGCATCGACGTCACCATCGCGGCGACCTCCACCACGCACGCCGACGAGATCGTCGAGAAGCTGAGCGGCATCGAGGGCGTCGTCCTCGGCAAGGTCTCCGACCGGACCTTCCTGATGCACCTCGGCGGCAAGATCGAGATGCAGTCCAAGCACCCCATCCGCAACCGTGACGATCTCTCCATGATCTACACGCCGGGTGTGGCGCGCGTCTGCATGGCCATCGCCGAGAACCCCGAGGACGCCCGGCGCCTCACCATCAAGCGGAACTCCGTCGCAGTCGTGACGGACGGTTCCGCCGTCCTCGGCCTCGGCAACATCGGCCCGAAGGCCGCCCTGCCCGTCATGGAGGGCAAGGCGGCCCTCTTCAAGCGCTTCGCCGGCATCGACGCCTGGCCGCTCTGCCTGGACACCCAGGACACCGACGCCATCGTCGAGATCGTCAAGGCGATCGCCCCCGGCTTCGCGGGCATCAACCTCGAGGACATCTCCGCGCCCCGCTGCTTCGAGATCGAGGCGCGGCTCCGTGAGGCCCTCGACATCCCCGTGTTCCACGACGACCAGCACGGCACCGCGATCGTCGTGCTCGCCGCCCTGACCAACGCGCTGCGTGTGGTGGGCAAGGCGGTCGGCGACGTACGGGTCGTCATGTCCGGCGCCGGCGCCGCGGGCACGGCCATCCTGAAGCTGCTGATCGCGGCGGGCGTCAAGCACGCCGTCGTTGCCGACATCCACGGTGTCGTGCACGCCGGCCGTGAGGACCTCGTCGACGCCGCTGCCGAGTCGCCGCTGCGCTGGATCGCCGACAACACCAACCCCGAGGGCGTCACCGGCACCCTGCGGGAGGCGGTGCGTGGCGCGGACGTCTTCATCGGCGTCTCCGCTCCGAACGTGCTGGGTGCCGACGATGTCGCGGCGATGGCGGAGGGCGCCATCGTGTTCGCTCTTGCGAACCCGGACCCCGAGGTGGAGCCGGCAATCGCCCGCCAGACGGCGGCAGTTGTCGCGACCGGCCGCTCCGACTTCCCCAACCAGATCAACAACGTGCTGGTCTTCCCGGGCGTCTTCCGCGGGCTCCTGGACGCCCAGTCCCGTACGGTCAACACGGAGATGATGCTGGCCGCGGCCGCGGCGCTCGCGGACGTCGTCACCGAGGACGAGCTCAACCCGAACTACATCATCCCGTCGGTCTTCAACGACAAGGTCGCGGGCGCGGTCGCCGGAGCCGTACGGGACGCCGCGAGGGCGGCGGGCGCGGCGGTGACGGGCCCCACGTCCGCCTGACGACGGCGCGTCGCGAGTCGCGGGGTCAGGAACGCCCCTTTAGGGTGGCGGACCATGAGCCCGCGACCGCCCGGCCGCGTGCCACGGACGGCGGCCCCTATGGCTCCGAGGAGTCTCCATGGGGTCGACGGAACGTCACCACGACGAGGCGCTGGCGCTTTTCGTGTGACTCCGGAGGGTGCCGGATTGGCTTTCCCGCCGCTGGTGGGGGCAGGATGCTCAATTGGGCGCGAGGGTCTGACAGCAGACCCGGGTCCGGGGACTGTCCGAGGGCCCTGGCAGCATCGGCTTCGATCTCACGCCTCACAGGCAAGAAGAACACGGGAGTAACAACATGAACCGCAGTGAGCTGGTGGCCGCGCTGGCCGACCGCGCCGAGGTGACCCGCAAGGACGCCGACGCCGTGCTGGCCGCTCTCGCCGAGACCGTCGGCGAGATCGTCGCCAAGGGCGACGAGAAGGTCACCATCCCCGGCTTCCTGACCTTCGAGCGCACCCACCGTGCCGCTCGCACCGCTCGTAACCCGCAGACCGGCGACCCGATCCAGATCCCGGCCGGCTACAGCGTGAAGGTCTCCGCGGGCTCGAAGCTCAAGGAAGCCGCCAAGGGCAAGTAAGTCCATGAGCGACAGGGCGGCCACCCGGACCGGGGT
>NZ_JBSGZO010000798.1:0-2180 GCF_053611045.1 Streptomyces sp. NPDC054841
CGAAGCCGTCCGCGCCGTATCGGAAGCCGTCGGGGACGGGACGGCGATGGCCGGGCGGACCGTCGCGGCCAGCGCCGCCGTCACCGTCAGGAGCTGGGCCGTCACCATCGCCGTGAAGGGCAGGGACAGGGCCGTCGGCGCGGCCACCGCGGCGCACCAGGCCACGGCGAACGCCAGGCAGTCCGTGGTGGTGCGGCGCCCGGCGAGGACCGGGAGCAGGCGGGGCGCCGTCCACAGGACCGTGGCCACGGCGGCCAGGACCACCGGGGCGGTGACCGCGCCCGGCAGCGGAAGGTTCAGGTCCGGGGCGCCCGACCAGACGTCGTCGGCTCCGGCCGCAGGGCGCAGCAGGGTGAGCAGCACGGGCGGCAGCGCCCAGGCCGCCGAGGCCGCGTGGATCACGCCCGCAGCGATCGCGAGGCCGGCCCGGACGCCGCGCGGCGCCCGTGTCCGTACGAGCGCGAGCAGCGCGACCGCGCACAGCAGATACCCGGGCACCGCCCAGTCGCCCGGCACCGTCGTACGGAGTACGCCGCCGAGGGCGGCCACCACGGCGAGACCCGCCACCGTGGCCGTCGCCACCGCGGACGACGGCGCACGCCATGCGGCCCACAGAGCCAGGCCCGCCGCCGCGAGCAGCAGCAGGGCCGGCTCCAGAGCCGGGGACGGAGCGTGCGCCGACACCGACAGCCAGACACCGACCAGCAGCGACCAGCCGCCGGTCACGACGGCGCCGATGACGGCGATCGCCCGGACGGCCGGAGGCTTCGCGGCGAGCGCGATCGCGATGTCGAGCGCCGCGGTCGCCAGCATCGCCCACGCGGTCGGCCGGAGATTCCCGCCCGACGCCAGTGCCCAGAGCGGCAGGGGGAGTTGGGCGGCCACCACGGCTGACGGCAGCGGGAGCCGCAGCGTGCCGAGTGCCGTCCCGTACGCCGCCCACAGCGCGGCGAGCGCGCCCGAGGCGGCTGCCTCGTACGCCATGGTGTCGTTGTCCGGGAGGGCCGCGCGGCGCAGGGCGTACGCGTCGAGGATCAGGAGAACGAGCCCGAGCGCCGCGACCGACTCCGCGGTCGAGGCGAGCCCCCTGCGCAGCAGCAGGACCGGTGTGCCGAGGGCCGCCAGGGTCACCGCGCCCAGTACCAGCGCACGGCCACCGATGCCCATGTGGCCCCAGCTGACCAGGGTGAAGGCGATCGCGGCGATGGCCAGCAGGATCCCGCCGAGGGTCAGCAGCACGTTCTGTGCGCTCGGCGGCGAGGTCTCCGGGACGGGGCCCGAGGGCCACACGGCGCTTCCGGGACCGGCCGGCCCCGCGGGACCGGACGCACCCGCAGCGGCCGCGGGACCCGCGGCCACCGGTCGCAGGGCCTGCAGCGTCTGCACCAGCCAGGCCCGGCGGGCGAGCAACTGGGCCCGCCGGGCGTCGAGTTGAGCCAGCTCGCGGTCGAGGAGCCGCAGTTCCTCGGCGGGCGGCAGTGCGTTGTCCATGGCGAGGAGTGTGGGCCAGGACACACTCCGCCGATACCGGTGCGGATACTCAGATCGTGTGTGAGTACCTCGGTGCGGGCGCAGACTCGAAGCATGGACTGGTGCCGCTACCGATTCCGCAGTCTCTGGGAGCTGCCCGCACCGCCCGCGGTCGTGTTCACGGTGCTGGAGCAGGCGGAGGAGTACCCCCGCTGGTGGCCGCAGGTCCGCGAGGTCACCCCGCTCGACGACGGCAGCGGCATCGCCCGCTTCCGCTCCGTCCTCCCGTACGACCTCGTCGTCACCGCCCGGGAGCGACGTCGCGACCCGGCCGCGCTGGTGCTGGAGGTGGAGCTGGCCGGTGACCTCGCCGGCTGGGCCCGCTGGACCCTGGCGGCGCGCGCCGACGGCGGCACCAGCGCCCGCTACGACCAGGAGGTCGAGGTGCGCCGTCCGCTGATGCGGCGCCTCGCGGTGCCCGGGCGTCCGGTCTTCCTGGCCAATCACGCGCTGATGATGCGCGGCGGGCGGCGCGGACTCACGGCGTATCTGGCAGGGGCCTGAATGGAGTTTGAAGGAAACCCGCCGGTACCTGTATGGTTCAGTGCGTTCCCGGGCGATTAGCTCAGTGGGAGAGCGCTTCGTTCACACCGAAGAGGTCACTGGTTCGAACCCAGTATCGCCCACCACCCGGACCGAAGGCCCCGGAG
>NZ_JBSGZO010000799.1:0-2155 GCF_053611045.1 Streptomyces sp. NPDC054841
CCATGATCCGGCCCGGGCCGCGGCGGTGTTCAGAGGCCGGGCGGCGGTGTTCAGAGGCCGGTCAGGCGCTCCTGGAGCAGGGCGCGTGACTCCTTGGGCGTGAGGGCACATGCCCCGAGCCGGTCCATCATGTCGCGGTACTGCTCGACGACCTGCGGCTTCTGACTGAACGTGCTGTCCGTCAGATGCTCGATGTAGACGGCGTCCTTGAGGTCGCTCAGCGCGAAGCGGAGATACGTCACGCCTGTGCCGACGCCGACCGATGCCGTCACGTCCAGGGGAGCGATCTGCAGCGTGACACGGGATTGCTGCGTCATCGCGACGAGATGCGCGAGCTGCCCGCGCATCACCTGCGGACCGCCGACCGTGCGCATCAGTACGGATTCGTCGATCACCGCCCACAGGCGCGGACCGTCCGGCTGCGCGAGCTGCCGCTGCCGCTCCTGACGGAGGGCGACCCGGCGCAGGACGTCATGCGTGTACAGACGGGCGGGCCCGGACTGGATGACCGCGCGTGCGTAGGCGGGAGTCTGCAGCAGTCCCGGTACGTAGAAAGGCTCGTAGGTACGGATGGTCGAGGCCGCGCCTTCGAGGGCGACCAGCGGGGTGAAGAAGTCGGACAGGACGTCACTGAAGGAGCGCCACCAGTCGGACCGGCGGGACTGCTCCACCAGCCGCAGGAACTCCGCGACGCGGTCCTCGCCGTCCACCCCGTAGAGACTCAGCAGGGCAAGGGCATCGGCCGGCTTGCAGCCGTGGCGGCCCAGTTCGATACGGCTGGTCTTCGACCGCGAGAAGCCGAGTCTGACGTCGACGGCGGAAGGGTCGAGTCCGGCACTGATGCGCAGCTCGCGCAGCTTGCCGCCCAGAATCACCTTCAGGGCGGTGGGGTTGCCTTCGACCGCCCCCAGCGGCCCGACGAACAACGACGGGCTCGGTTCGACTGCAGCCATCGCTTGCTCCTGCGGATGATGAGAAGACGACGACACTATCCCGCACACCCGGGCACGAGCCATGGTGAAGTGCTCGGCCCTGCAACCGATTTCAGCCAATCATGGAGTCGAAATCGCCATCCCGGGCCCCCGCCACGAATGCCGCGACCTCGTCGCGCGTATAGACGAGCGCCGGACCGTGCGGATCGCGGGAGTTGCGCACGGCCACCCGGCCACCAGGCAGTGCGGCCAGCTCCACGCAGTTCCCGGTGGCGTTGCTGTGGCTGCTCTTGATCCAGGTCGCCGAGACCAGCGTGTCCGCCTGCATGCCGTTGGAGTACTCCATGCCCACGAGCCCCTCTCCGTGCGTCCGTCGGTCCGTCTCGGATCCGGCCACTGCAATCTCAGATGCAATTGCATTACCGAGCCGGACGCGACAATACTCGTTCCGCATCGACCGCCGCAGCGTCGAACACCGAAGCCTGCAGGGGGACATGACCAGTGACGCTTTACATGTCAACCAGTTCGAGCACCAAGTCCTCGTACGGTGACTGGCGTTCGCCTGTGGAATTCGGCCCGGAACCGTTGTCCGACGGACCGGGTGCGCAGAGGCAACAGGGTCTGGACGAGTACCTCGACCCGGGTAGCTTCGCCGCCTGCGGACTGGACGGCGGACTGCGAAATGCCCGTCAGGCGCGCCGGTTCGCCGGCCTCACCCTGCACGGCTGGGCCATGGACGCGCTCGTTCCCGACATGGAACTGGTCGTGAGCGAACTCGTCACCAACGCCGTCCGGCACGCGCTCGCCGAACCGTCGGAGGACCCCGCGGACTACCCCCTCTGGCTGGGCCTGTTCCGACACCCCGGGCATGTCGTCTGCACGGTCACCGACCCCAGCTCCGACCCGCCGCGGCCGTGCGCACCCGACGCCCTGGAACTCGGCGGCAGGGGACTCGCTCTGATCAGTGAACTGAGTGACAGCTGGTCCTGGTCCCTGACGCCGCCGTGCGGCAAGGCCGTATGGGCGAACCTCGCCCTGCCGGCGCGCGCGACCTGAGACAACCCCACTGCCCGGGCGGCAATCAGGACGCGGAGGGCTGGGGTCACCACGCGCTGTGTCCGAGGAGTTGACGGCATGCCGGGTCGTGGTCGCCGAGAACGCGGACGGGGGCGCGGGTGCCCTGTGTGGCAGATGCAGGCATCTGCCACACAGGGCGTGGGATC
>NZ_JBSGZO010000800.1:0-2127 GCF_053611045.1 Streptomyces sp. NPDC054841
ACCTCGGCCTCGGCCGCCTCCGTCACCTCGGCGACCGCGGCCTCCGGGTCCTCGCCCCGCTCGCGCGCCGCGCGGGCGACCAGGCGGTCGGCCTCCTCGCGGAGCTCGGCGGCACGGCGCTGGACGCGCTCCAGCTCCTTGGTGAGCTGGGCGACCTCGCGCTCGGCCTGCTTGGCGGCGTTGTTCGCGGAGTCGGCCTGGACCTCGGTCAGCGAACGGGCGCCGGTGATCTCGGCGACCTCCGGGTCGAACGCGCCGGCACCACCGACGATGTGGCGCGAGGCGTCGACGCCCGCGTCCTCCATCAGACGGAAGATCTGGCGGCGCTGGTGCGGAAGCGCCAGCGAGACGACCGTGCCGGACTGGCCCGCGCGGGCGGTACGGCCGGAACGGTGCAGGTAGTCCTTGTGGTCACCGGCCGGGTCCACGTTCAGGACCAGGTCGATGCCGTCGACGTGGATACCGCGGGCGGCGACGTCGGTCGCGACGAGCGCGTTGACGTAGCCGTCCTTGAAGTCGGCGAGGACGCGGGTACGGGCACCCTGCGTCATGCCGCCGTGCAGCGCGTCGGCCTTCACGCCCGCCTCGACGAGCTGCTCGGCGATACGGTCGGCGCCCAGCTGCGTACGGACGAAGATGATCGTGCGGCCCTTGCGCGCGGCGATCGCGGCCGTGACCGGCGCCTTGTCCTTCGGCTTCACGACGAGGACGTGGTGCGTCATGGTCGTGACGTTGCCCTGGGCGCTGTCGACCTCGTGGCTGACCGGGTTGTTCAGGTAGCGCTTGACCAGCGTGCCGATCTCGTTCTCCATGGTGGCGGAGAAGAGCATGCGCTGGCCGCCCTCGGGCACCTGGTCGAGCAGCTCCGTGACCTCGGGCAGGAAGCCCAGGTCGGACATCTGGTCGGCCTCGTCGAGGACCGCGACCTGGACGTTCTCGAGGGAGCAGGCGCCGCGGTTGATGATGTCGCGCAGTCGGCCCGGGGTGGCGACGAGGATGTCGACGCCGCGCTCGAGCGCGTAGATCTGGTTGCCCATGGACGTACCGCCGCAGACGACCTTGATCTTCAGACCGAGGACGTCGCCGTACGGCTGGAGCGCGTCCGCGACCTGCATCGCGAGCTCACGGGTCGGGGTGAGGATGACGGCGCGGGGCTTCTTCTTCTCGGTGTGGCCGCCGGCCAGCGTGGCCAGGGTCGGCAGACCGAAGGAGAGGGTCTTGCCGGAGCCGGTACGGCCACGGCCGAGGATGTCCTTGCCGGCCAGGGCGTCCGGGATGGTCGCGGCCTGGATCGGGAACGGGACGGTGACACCGTTCTGGGCGAGCTTGCGGACGACGCCCTCGGGGAGGCCGAGGTCGGCGAAGGTCACCTCGGGGGCGACGGGAGCCGCGGAAGCCTCGGCCCCGGCGGCCGTGTCGTCGATGGCGTCGGTCTCGACCGCCTCGATGACGGCCTCGACGAGCTCTGCGTTCTCGACGACGTCGAGGACCTCGACGACCTCGACGATCTCGTCGTTCTCGGGCAGGACGGCACGATCAGAACTGGAAATGGACATGCGAAATGCGAAACCTTCCGGAGTCTCGGCACGCGCCCAAACTCCGTGAATTCGCAATTCGACCGCCTCAATGCGGTCAGCCACGGCTAGGGAGAGTACGCGCCACGCGGCGCGCTTCTGTGTCGGCGCCGGGCAATGGGATCAAACGATCTACCACCATACGCACCCCGACCCACCGAAGGCAAACCGCCTCACTGCGGCGCTCGTCACACCCACCCGTGACACTCACCTGTGACACTCACCCGTGTGCACCCCTGCTGCTGATCACGTGCCGATCACGTGGCCGATCACGTGCTGATCATGTGCCGATCACGCCGGGCTCATCTGCGGCGACGCCTCCGGCTCCGCCCACATCTCCTCCCCGTCGTCCTCGGCCTCCCGCATCGCGCCCATCTGCGTGTCGGCCGCCGGCGACGCGGACGGCGGGTCGGTCGGCTCCTCGGAGGGGTCCGGGTCGGGACTCGGCGGCGTCGGCTCCACGGGAGGCGTCGACTCGCCCGGCGGCGTGGGGTCCACGGGCGGCGTCGGGTCGCCCGGCGGAGGGGTGGGCTGCTGCGGCTCGGCCGGCGGC
>NZ_JBSGZO010000801.1:0-2124 GCF_053611045.1 Streptomyces sp. NPDC054841
CGAGGACAGACGATTCCAAATCCGATAGAGGTTATTCTTCAGATCCTTCTCGAAGTCCTCGATGGAGCGCCCGTCTACCCCTGGCGCACCCTTGTTGGCCTTGACCTTCTCGTACGCCTCCTGAACCTCCCACTTCGATATCTCAAACGGCTTGTCTGATGATTTCAACTGGTCCACCCAGCTCCTCCCGGAGAACTTCCGGTTGACCGAACGAACAAACAGTCACGGATGACCCGGCCCCTTCGCTCCGCCTTCATTACAAAGGGTTCCTCACTACTACGAGCCGGTCCGCCAGCACGCCCCACGTCGGTACTCAAGCCCTCACGGTTCTTCCGCTTGGGCCGCTCCCTCTCGCCACTCGTATTACTCAAGCGACATTATCGGGGCATGCCTTCTCACGTTCCATGCGAAAGCCGCAGATCAGGCTCACGTCGCCTCCGTGCCGAACACCGCCTGGCCAGTAGACGGGACTCCCGCCAGACTTATCCCGGAGCAACCACAAATCTCCGGTTCTGATGTCACCTATCTTCTAACGACACTTCAGCAGCGATTCACTTGCGTTCGTCTTCCTGATCCCTACCTGACGGCTCTACCGCCGCCTTTTCCACATCGCTCACCACGACGGTCGTCAACCAACGCAGCATGTGGCGGTTTGGCACCGTCCCCCGCAGGACGGCACCGAAGGGCCAAGTCCTTCATCTTTCGCACAGCACCGCAGCGTGAAGTTCTTCCTACCTGAACTCCCCTCTGCGTTCGTGACACACGTGGTTTGAAGCCTCCCCCCGCAGGGCGACTCCGAAGGGCCAATAACCTTCATCTTCCGCACAGCATCACTTCAAGAACTGCTCCTACAATCAGCTCCATCCACGTTCAGGACACAAACACCCAACGCCCCTGGGGCAGGCCAACCATACGA
This sequence comes from Streptomyces sp. NPDC054841, assembly GCF_053611045.1. Classification (NCBI taxonomy): domain Bacteria; kingdom Bacillati; phylum Actinomycetota; class Actinomycetes; order Kitasatosporales; family Streptomycetaceae; genus Streptomyces; species Streptomyces sp. NPDC054841. The sequence goes on from NZ_JBSGZO010000801.1 coordinate 917, forward strand.
AGGGCTCGCCCTGTCCCGCCGAAGAGCGTAGGGAAGCACTACCCCGTCGAGTTCAAAGCGGACGCGGTCGCGTTGTACGAGTCCCGGCCGGGGTCGACGATCAAGCAGGTCGCCGCTGATCTGGGCGGCAATCCCGAGACGCCCAGGAACTGGATACGGGCGGCTGGCACAGGCCGCCGTTCGGCCGCGCCCGCCGAGGCGCTGCCGCAGTCCTCGCCGGAGGCGGAGGTAGCCACGCCGCGCAAGAAGGTCCGCGAGCTGGAGGAGGAACGCGAGATCCTGCGCAAGGCGACGAAGTATTTCGCCGGGGAGACGCGCTGGTGTACCGCACCGCTTCCAGTTCGTCGCCGACCACCAGCGCCGGCATGGCGTGAAGCGGCTGTGCTCCATTCTCGGGATCGCCCGCTCAAGCTTCTACTACTGGCGCCGCACCGCTCCGGCCCGGGCGTGCCCGGCAGGCGGCCGACGCCAAGCTCGCCTCGCGGATACTCGAGGTCCGCCGGGACTCGGACGGCACCTACGGCGTCCCGAGGATCACCGCCGAGCTCACGAGGACGGCGAGCGCGTCAACCCCAAGCGGGGCGCCCGCCTCATGCGCCAAGCTGGCCTGGCCGGAGTTCCGGACCGGGGCGGCTTGGCGGGACGTGCCCGAGCGGTACGGGTCCTGGGCCACGCTGCACACCCGCTTCCGAAAGTGGGCCAAGGACGGCACCTTCTAGCGGATGCTGCAGGCCGCGTAGTCGGGGGTGGACGCGGATCGCGACATCGAGTGGCTGGTGTCAGTCGATTCCACGGTCGTGCGTGCCCACCAGCACGCGGCCGGGGCCCGAAATGGAGGCTCCGCAGCCCGGCACTCGTCCGGTCCAGAGGCGGGCTGACCAGCAAAATACATCTCGCCTGCGATGCCATCGACCGCCCGCTCGCCTTCGTCGTGAACGGCGGCAACACCAATGACTGCACCCGTACCGCCGTGATGGAAGTAATACGGGTGCCCCGCATCGGACCCGGTCGGCCACGCGTCAAGCCGGACCGCGTCATTGAAGACAAGGGCTACAGCTCCAGGGCCATCCGGCACCTGGCTGCGACGCCGGGGAATCGCCCACACCATCCCCGAACGGGCCGACCAGGTCCGAAATCGGTCCCGGCGCGGGAGCCCCGGCGGCAGACCCCCGGCCTTCGACCGCAACGTCTACAAGCGACGCAATGTC
>NZ_JBSGZO010000802.1:0-2111 GCF_053611045.1 Streptomyces sp. NPDC054841
GCCGAACTGGCGCACCTGGGACTGCAGCTCCACGGTGAGCGGCTGCGAGGAGCTGTCGGCGAAGAGCAGCGCCACCAGCATGTCGTTCCACACCCAGAGGAACTGGAAGATCGCCAGGCTCGCGATGGCCGGGCGGCCCACCGGCAGCACCAGCCGGGTGAAGATCCGCCACTCGCTGCCGCCGTCCATCCGCGCCGCCTCCAGCATCTCCCGCGGAATGTCGGCGAAGTAGTTCCGCAGCAGGAAGATGGCGAACGGCAGCCCGTACGCGACGTGGAAGAGCACCACACCCGGGATCGTGCCGAACAGCCCCAGCTGACCGAAGAGTTTCGCGACCGGCAGCAGACCGACCTGGACCGGCACCACCAGCAGCGCCACCACGAGCAGGAACAGCCAGTCCCGGCCGGGGAACTCCAGCCAGGCGAAGGCATATCCGGCGAGCGCCGCGACGGCGATGACCAGAGCGGTCGCGGGCACCGAGATCAGCACGGTGTTCCAGAACGCCTGGGTGATCCCGGCGTTGCCCAGCAGCGCCGAGTAGTTGTCGAAGGACAGCTGCCCGGGACCGGTCAGGGTGGTCCACCAGCCGCTGCTCGCATTGTCCTGCGCCGAGCGCATCGAGGAGAGCAGCAGCCCGGCGAGCGGGGTGATCCAGACGAGGCCGATGACGACCAGGAACGCCTGGACCAGACCGTTGCCGAGCCAGCGGCCGAGCCGGCCCCCGGACCGCGGGCGCAGGGGCGCGGCGACGGCTCCCGGCTCCTTCGCCACGGTCCGGTCGGGGGTGGTGACGGTCATGACTGACTCCTGCGGAAGCGGCGGACGTTGAAGACCATGGCGGGGATCACCAGCAGCAGAAGCAGGACGCCGAGCGCACTGCCGAGCCCCTGGTTGTTGCCGCCGCCGAAGGAGACCAGCCACATCTGGGTGGCCAGCACCGTGGCGTCCTCCTGCACCGGACCCGGCGCGATGATGTAGACGAGGTCGAAGACCTTCATCACGTTGATCACCAGGGTCACGAAGACCACGGTCAGGATCGGCGCGAGCAGGGGCACGGTGATCCTGCGGAAGACCTGCCACTCGTTCGCGCCGTCCATCCGGGCCGCCTCCAGCGCATCGCGCGGCAGCGAGGACAGCCCGGCGCCGATGAGCACCATGGCGAAGCCGGTCCAGATCCACAGATACGCGCCGATGATGGCCGGGGTGACCAGGGCCGGGCCGAGCCAGGAGACACCCTCGTAGGGCTGGGCGAAGTTCTTCGCGGGCAGCCGCACGGTGTACGCGCCCGGGTCGAGAGCCGGGAAGCGGAAGGAACCGTCGGCCGCGGTGGTGACGGTGGCGACCGTCCTGCCGTCCCGCACCGCCTCGACCGTCATCCCCGGCAGTCCGCTCTCGGCCGTGTCGACCCGGCCCTGTTCACCGCCCCCGCCCGGCGTGAAGTCCAGGTAGGCGACGCCGAGCAGCTCGCGCCCGGCCGCCTTCCGGGAGGCCGCCTCGTACGCGGGTTCCGCGCCGGCGGGCAGCTCCTTCGGCTTCACGCCGACGAGTCCGAGGCTGACCGTGGTGCCGGGCGACACCGCTTCGGCCGTCGTGTACGACCCGTCCGGGCCCTTGGCCAGACCCTGGCCGTCCCGGGCGCGGGCGGTCGGATACGAGGACGTGCCCGTGAACGTGTCGTGCACACCGACGACCGCGGCGTTCAGTACGCCCTTGTCGGGGTCCTCCTCGTACGCGAGGCGGAAGATGATGCCGGCCGCGAGGAAGGAGACCGCCATCGGCATGAACAGCAGCAGCTTGAACGCGGTGGCCCAGCGGACCTTCTCCACCAGCACGGCGAGGATCAGTCCGAGCCCGGTGAGCAGGGTCGGGGCGACGACGACCCAGATGGCGCTGTTGCGGATGGCCTTGAGGGTCGCCGGGTCGCGGAACATCTGGGTGTAGTTCTCGCCGCCGACGAAGCGGGTACCGCCAGCGTCGAAGAAGCTGCGGCCCACCGAGAACAGCACGGGGTAGACGACGAGTGCGCCGAGCAACAGCAGTGCCGGCAGCACGAAGACCAGGGCGATGACCCGCCGGCGCCGCTGGGCGCGGCGGCGGGGGTTCGCGGCTCC
>NZ_JBSGZO010000803.1:0-2093 GCF_053611045.1 Streptomyces sp. NPDC054841
ACAACGCAGCGTGGGGGTACCTCCCAGCGGTAGCTGGGGGAGTGCCGTGCAGGGCGTCGCGAGCCGGTGAACCTTTCCGGTCACGGCACTAGGTCGCAGGTCCGACCACGGTGGCGTCGCGACGGCGTCGCCCGAGAGGAATGTGCCCATGCGCGCAGAGTCGTCGTCGGCCGCGCGGACGGGGGCCTTCATCGCGGTCACGGTCGCGCTGTTCTGCATTCAGGTCGACTTCTTCGCCCTGAACCTGGCCATCCCCGGAATCGCGGACGAACTCGGTGTCACGGCCGCGGCCGCCCAGTGGACCCTCTCCGCGTACATGCTCGCCATCGGCTGCTTCTTCATTATCGGCGGCAGGCTGGGGGACGTCTTCGGGCGCCGGGGCACACTGCTGGTGGGGATGGCCCTGTTCGCGGCCGGTTCCGTGGGGTGTGCGCTGGCACCGGGGCTGGGGCTGCTGGTGGGCGCGCGCATCGTGCAGGGCATCGGCGCGGGTTTCGTCTTCCCGGTGTCCGTCGCCGTGATCAGCAATGCCTTCCCGGACGAGACCCGGGCCCGCGCGCTGGGAGCGGCCTTCGGTATCGCCAACATCGGCACGGCGCTGGGTCCGTTCGTGGGCGGCGGCTTCACCGAAGGGCCCGGCTGGCGCTGGATCTTCTGGCTGCTGGCGCCGCTCAGCACGCTGGCGCTGATCGTCGCGGTCGCGTACGTCCCCGACTCACGGGACGCCTCCGCGCCGCGCCAGCTCGACCTGATCGGCTGCTTCACCGTCGTGTGCGCTCTCGCGGCGCTCACGACGGCCGTGGAGCGCGGCAGCGCCTGGGGCTGGGACCACGCCCGCACGCTGACGCTCTTCGCGGTGGCGGTGGTGGCCGGCTGGCTCTTCCTGCTCCGCGAACGCCACGCACGGCATCCGCTGATCGATCTGCGGCTGTTCCGCAACGTCCCCTACGTCCTGGTGACCGGCATGGGGTCGGTCACCAACATGGGCTACGCCGTCACCGTCTTCGTCTCCACGCTCTATCTGCAAGGTGTGCGCGGGCTGTCCCCGCTGACGGCGGGCATCGTGTTCCTGGCGCCCGCGCTGCTCGTGGCCCTGAGCGGCCCGCTGGGTGCCCGGCTGGCAGCCCGGATGCGCCCCACCGCGGTGATGGCACTCGCGGGGGCGATCGCCGGGACGGGGATGATCGTGCTGACCCATGTCACGGCCTGGTGGCTGTACGTGCCCGTGTTCGCATGGTGCGGTCTCGGGCTCGGACTCGGCTGGACCTTCTCCAGCGTCGCGACCCAGCAGGTCGTGCCGCCGGCCAGGGCGGGTGAGGCATCGGGTGTCCTGCTGACGTTCCTGGTCACCCTGGGTGCGATCGCCCTCGCGGCGGCGGCGGCCGCGATCACGGCGATGACTCCCGAGAAGCCGCCGCAGGACGCGTACGACGCGATCCTGCGATTCGGCGGGGCCGTGATCCTGGCGGCGTCCGTCGTCGTCATGGCCGCACGCCACCGGCTCGTGGTCCACGGGAAGCTGCCGCCGCTGTCCATGCGCGCGCCCTGGCCCCCGGTGGGCGCGGGTGCCCGGGCCGGTGACCTGAAGTGACCGGCGGAGCGGAGCGGACGGAGATACTGCACCGGGCGGTCCGGGTGACCGTCGCGGCGAGCGCCGGGTTCTACTCCTTCCTGTACGGGCTCGACGAGTCCGTGATGGCGCTGTACGCGCTGTTCGCCCCCATCTCCCTCGGCGTCCTGTCGAGGGTCCCGGGGTCGGGCCGGCAGCGAGCGGTCGTGATGCTGAAGGCGCTGCCGATCGGTCTGGTGCTGGTCGCACTGGGAACGGCGCTGGCGGTACGGACCTGGGCGGCGGTGCTCGGGATGCTCGTCGTCGGCTTCCTGCTCGCCTTCGCGGCGGTCGCGGGCCCCCGCCCGGCCGGGGTGGGGCCCGGGCTGCAGCTCTTCTACATCCTGGCGTGCTTCCCGCCGTACGCCCCCGAAACCCTGGGACTGCGCCTCACCGGTCTCACCGCAGGGGTCCTGCTCCTGGTCGCCTGCGAGATCTTCCTGCTGCCCACGCCGGCGACCGTCTCCGCTCGGGAGCGGCACGC
>NZ_JBSGZO010000804.1:0-2092 GCF_053611045.1 Streptomyces sp. NPDC054841
CTGGCGGCCACCGCCGCCGTCACCGCGCAGGTGGCCGCCGCGCCCCCTGCCGCGGCCGCGACCGCAGCCGCAACCGCCGACAACGGCCTCGCCCGCACCCCCCAGATGGGGTTCAACAACTGGAACTCCACGCACTGCCGTGCCGAGTTCAACGAAGCGATGATCAAGGGCATCGCGGACACCTTCGTCTCCCAGGGTCTCAAGGACGCCGGGTACACCTACGTCAACATCGACGACTGCTGGGCGCTCCCGGCCCGCGACGCGTCCGGGAACCTCGTCCCCGACCCGGCGCGCTTCCCGAACGGCATCAAGGCCGTCGCCGACTACGTCCACTCCAAGGGGCTCAAGTTCGGGATCTACACGAGCGCCGGCACCAAGACCTGTGATGTGCAGGGCTTTCCCGGTGGCCTCGGGCATGAACAGCAGGATGCCGATCTGTTCGCGTCCTGGGGCGTGGACTACCTGAAGTACGACAACTGCAACAACAGCGGCGTGGATGCGCGGCAGCGCTACACGGCGATGGCGAACGCCCTGAAGGCCACGGGCCGGCCGATCCTCTTCAGCATCTGCGAATGGGGCGAGAACGAGCCCTGGAAGTGGGCGCAGGACGTCGGCAACTCCTGGCGCACCACAGGGGACATCAGTGACTCCTGGTCCAGCATGATCAACATCGCGCACCGGAACCAGGCGCTGGCGCCCTACGCGCGCCCCGGCGCCTGGAACGACCCCGACATGCTGGAGGTCGGCAACGGCGGAATGACCGACACCGAGTACCGCACCCACTTCAGCCTCTGGGCGCAGATGGCGGCGCCCCTGCTCATCGGCAGCGACCTGCGCAACGCCTCCCCCGCCACCCTCGCGATCCTCAAGAACACCGACGTCATCGCCGTCGACCAGGACGCCCTGGGCAAGCAGGGCACGGTCGTCTCCAGTTCCGGCGGACTGGTGGTGATGTCCAAACCCCTGGCGGACGGCGGCCGTTCGGTGACCCTCACGAACGAGACGGCATCGACGCGCACCATCTCGACGACCGTCGACGCGATCGGTCTGGGCGGCGCGTCCTCGTACGCACTCAAGGAACTCTGGTCCAAGCAGACCGGCACCACGACGGGTTCGATCAGCGCCTCGGTGCCCGCCCACGGCACGGTGATGTACCGGGTGACGCCGGGCATCCCCGTGGCCCCGCCGAGCGGCCTCCACCAGCTCAGCGATCTGCCGTGGACCTCCGCGGTCAACGCATGGGGCCCGGTCGAACGCGACCGCAGCAACGGCGAAGAGGCCGCGGGCGACGGCCGCACCCTCACCATCGGCGGCACCACCTATCCCAAGGGCCTCGGCACCCACGCGCCGAGCGAGCTGACGTACCACCTGGGAGGCAACTGCCGCTCGCTGGCCGTCGACGTCGGCGTGGACGACGAGTCGACGCGGGGCGGTTCGGCCGTCTTCCGCATCTACCGCGACGGCACACTGGTCGCCGACAGCGGACCGCGCACAGCGAACGATCCGCCCAAGCGCCTCACGGCGGACCTCGGCGGAGGTACCCGACTGAGGCTCGTCGTCACGGACGGCGGCGACGGCATCGACTACGACCACGCCGACTGGGCCGACGCGAAGCTGGCCTGCGGCAACGGCCCGGCAGCCGGCACCCACGCGCTCAGCGATCTGTCGTGGGCCTCGGCGGCAGGCGGCTGGGGCCCGGTCGAACGCGACCGCAGCAACGGCGAGCGGCCCGCGGGCGACGGCCGCACCCTCACCATCGGCGGCACCACCTACGCCAAGGGCCTCGGCACCCACGCCCCGTCGACGATCACGTACTACCTCGGCGGTACGTGCTCCGCCCTCGCCGCGAGCGTGGGTGTGGACGACGAGGCGGGCGGCACGAACGGGTCCGTCGCCTTCCGGATCTACCGCGACGGCAGCCTGGTCGCCGACAGCGGCCGCGTCACCGGCGCGGACGCGGCGAAGTCGCTCACCGCGGACCTGACCGGCGGGCTGGAGCTGAAGCTGGTCGTCACGGACGGCGGCGACGGCATCGACTACGACCACGCGGACTGGGCCGCACCCCGGCTCACCTGCGCCTGAGCACCGGCGC
>NZ_JBSGZO010000805.1:0-2090 GCF_053611045.1 Streptomyces sp. NPDC054841
GAGCGGAACCAAGAGGAGGAATGATCCTCTCGGTCCACAGCGTCCTCGCTGTGTTGCCTTCCTGACGGAAGGACTTTCAAAGGAACCTCATCTCCGTGATGGAGACGGGGTATCAACATATCTGGCGTTGATTTTTGGCACGCTGTTGAGTTCTCAAGGAACGGACGCTTCCTTCGTACTCACCCTTTCGGGCTTTCCTTCGGGCGCTTCCCTTCGGTGTTTCCAACCTTACCAGATTCTTTTTCCGTTCCGTTTCCGGTCTGGATTTCGTTTCCGGTGGCCGTTGGAGGGCCTTTTGCCTTTCGGCGTGTTCACTACGTTAGACCATTTCCCGGGCGACTCATAATCGAGCCGATCGAGTACTGAATTTCGGCATGCCGAAATCGCACCCGGGTTGGGGTTTGTCGTAAGTAGTGGATGGCCGCTTCGGGGGCTGTAGAACAGCAGTCCCTGTTCAAGCGGCTCGGGCTACGTTAGGCGTCTGACTAGACAGAGTCAAGTTGACCTGCGGCGTGGCGCGTGAGCCCGATAGGGACTCACCGTGGGATCGTCCGTGATCCAGTAGCGCCAGGGGTGGCCGGCTCCGTCTCCGCCCACTCCCGTACGGGGTCCATTTCGCACCTGGTCAGGGGTGGGAGGCGTACCGGCGAGGATGCGCAGCGGAGCGTCGGGGCCGGCGCAGACGTCGGCACCGTCCAGGGCGCGGTCGATGTCGAGGGCCGTGGCGAGGCGGGCCGGGCCTTTGGCCAGTTCCTTGTCGTTCCGGGCTGAAATCCGACGTTTGAAGGCGAGCTCCTTGCCCACGCGGATCTCGCCCGCGCGCAGCAGGACACCACTGGCCTCGCCCTCGGGGCCGCACACCAGATTGAGGCAGTGCCACATGCCGTAGGTGAAGTAGACGTACGCGTGACCGGGCGGGCCGAACATGACTCCGTTGCGGGCGGTGCGGCCACGGAAGGCGTGCGAGCCCGGGTCGGCCTCCCCCGCGTAGGCCTCTACTTCGGTCAGCCGGAGTTCGACGGGGCCGTCGTCCGCCAGACGTACCAGCATGCGACCGAGGAGGTCCGGGGCGACGTCGAGGACCGGGCGGTCGAAGAAGTCCCGGGGCAGCGGCGTACGGTCGGGGCTCTCCATCATGGCGTCCGAGGGTAGCGGGGAACCGACTACCGTCGTCGCGCGTATGTAGGGGTCAGAACCGATAAGGAGTGAACATGGGCTTCAAGCGACTGCTCGCGAGCATGGGTGCCGGCGGTGCCTCCGTCGAGACCGAGCTGACCGAGGCGAACGTCGTGCCGGGCGGGGTCGTCCAGGGCGAGGTGCGTATCCAGGGTGGCTCGGTGAATCAGCAGATCGAGGGGCTGTCCGTCGGTCTGCAGGCGCGTGTCGAGGTGGAGGGCGGCGACCAGGAGGTCAAGCAGGACATCGAGTTCACCAAGCAGCGTCTCGGGGGTGCCTTCGAGGTGCAGGCCGGGGCGGTGCACGTGGTGCCGTTCGGGCTGGAGATCCCGTGGGAGACGCCGGTCACGGCGATCGCCGGGCAGCAGCTGCGGGGCATGAACATCGGTGTGACGACCGAGCTGGAGATCGCGCGCGCCCTGGACTCGGGCGACCTGGACCCGATCAATGTCCACCCGCTGCCGGCCCAGCAGGCGATCCTCGACGCGTTCATCCAGCTGGGCTTCCGCTTCAAGAGCGCGGACATGGAGCGCGGGCACATCCGCGGGACGCGGCAGCGGCTGCCGTTCTACCAGGAGATCGAGTTCTTCCCGCCGCAGCAGTACCGCGGGCTGAACCAGGTGGAGCTGTCGTTCGTCGCCGACGACCGCGAGATGGACGTCGTGCTGGAGATGGACAAGAAGGCGGGTCTGTTCAGCGAGGGCAGCGACTCGTTCCGTGCGTTCAAGGTGGATCTGCACAACTTCCAGGGGACGGACTACGCCGCGTATCTCAACCAGTGGCTCGCGGATGTCGGCGGCCGTCGTAACTGGCTCTAGGTGTATTGCCCTGTGAGGTTGGGGACGCGGCTGGCGGGTGGTTTGCCTGCGAGCGCGGTGTGTCCGCGGTGGTGATTGTAGGAGTGCAGCCATTGC
>NZ_JBSGZO010000806.1:0-2089 GCF_053611045.1 Streptomyces sp. NPDC054841
ATCCAGAGGCACGCCGAGGTGTTGATCCCGGGGCCCGTCAGGGGACGAGTGCGGCCGCGAGGCGGTCCAGGGCCGGGCGGGCGGCTTCCGCGGATGGGGTGCCGCCGGCCAGGAAGGCGAAGGCGAGCAGTCGGCCGTCGGCGGAGACGACCGTTCCGGCGAGGGTGTCCACGCCGGTGAGGGTGCCGGTCTTGGCCCGTACGAGACCGGCGGAACCCGCCGCGGAGCGCCCGCTGAGGGTGCCGGTGAAGCCGGCGACCGGAAGGCCCGTGAGGACCGGGCGGAGCTGCGGGCGGGCGGGGTCGGCGGAGCGGGCGAGGAGGGTGGTGAGGAAGGCCGCGGAGACCTTGTCCGCACGGCTGAGCCCGCTGCCGTCGGCGAACCGGGCTCCTGCCACGGGGAGTTCGAGCCGCTTGAGCCGTTCGGCGACGGCGGCCTCCGCTCCGGCGAAGCTCGCCGGGCGGCCCGAGGCGATCGCGGTCTGCCGGGCCAGGGCCTCGGCGATGTCGTTGTCGCTGTTGGTCAGCATCCGTTCGACGAGTGCGGACACCGGCGCGGAGTACGTCCTGGCGAGGGGAACGGCTTTGGCGGGGGCCTTGGCCGAGGTGGGGCCCGCCTCCGTGTTGACGCCGCGCTCGCTGAGCAGCCCGACGAACGCGACTGCGGCATCGAGCGCCGGGGCCTGGCTGCGGTCCGCGGTGCCGCGCGTCGAGTCGTCGAGCCGTCCCTCATTGACCATCAGGGGGCTGACGGGGGCGATGTTGTCGTTGTTGCGGCCGATGGGGTGCACAGCGGGCCCCGTGTACAGCGAGGTGTCGTACGCCAGTCGAATCGTGCTGACGCCCCGGTCGCGCAGGGCGCGCGCGGTGCCGTCGGCCAGGGCGCGCAGCCGGGGCATGTCGAGCGTCGGGTCGCCGCCGCCGACCAGCGTGATCCCACGGAAGTCCGGCGCGGCGACGACCGTGGTGGGGATGCGGTGGCCGGGACCGGTGGCGGAGAGCGCCGCGGCCGCCGTGGCGATCTTGACGGTCGAGGCCGGCGTCATGGGAGTGCTCGCGCCCCGCCCGTACAGCTGCTTGCCCGTGGCGACGTCGACGACCGAGGCGGTACGGACCGGACCGAGCCGCGGGTCGTCCATCAGCGGGGCGAGGGCCTCGGCAACGGACGCGGGCGGGATCGCGGGGGCCGACGCCGCGGAGAGGACGCCGGGGGCGCTCGGCGCGGGTGCGGGCCCGGGGGCCTCGGCCGCGGTCCGTGCCCGCCCCGCCGGCTGGTGATGTGCGCCACCTGTACGGCTGAGCGCAGCGGCCCGGTCCCGCTCGGCCTTACGCTGACCGGTGTCCCAGGGGCCGGCCGCGGTCACCACTGCGGCCGCGATGGCCAGGCCGACCACGGCCGCACCTGCCGTGAGCTGCCATGTTCCTCTGTCGGGCACCCTTGACCAGCCCCTTTCGCGATCACACACCTGCGTAGGGGACACTTAATCACTGCGCATAGCCGCGTCACCGACATATGTGTTGATCATGGAGGAGTGCCACCCGTGGAGTTCGACGTCACCATCGAGATCCCGAAGGGGTCGCGGAACAAGTACGAGGTGGACCACGAGACCGGCCGGATCCGTCTGGACCGGCGCCTCTTCACCTCGACCAGCTACCCCGCCGACTACGGCTTCGTCGAGAACACCCTGGGCGAGGACGGCGACCCGCTGGACGCCCTGGTCATCCTGGACGAGCCCACCTTCCCCGGCTGCCTGATCAAGTGCCGCGCCATCGGCATGTTCCGGATGACGGACGAGGCCGGCGGCGACGACAAGCTGCTCTGCGTCCCGGCTTCCGACCCGCGCGTGGAGCACCTGCGGGACATCCACCACGTGTCGGAGTTCGACCGCCTGGAGATCCAGCACTTCTTCGAGGTCTACAAGGACCTGGAGCCCGGCAAGTCCGTCGAGGGCGCCAACTGGGTCGGCCGGGCCGAGGCCGAGGCCGAGATCGAGGCCTCCTACAAGCGCCTTGAGGCGCAGGGCGGCGCGCACTGACGCGGTCCCTTCGACCTGACGGTCGGCCTGACGGGCGGTGCACCCCACACGGGG
>NZ_JBSGZO010000807.1:0-2087 GCF_053611045.1 Streptomyces sp. NPDC054841
CCTCATACTGGGCGTATTCGGGCGATCCGACAACGCAGCGAGGTGCCGTAGCTGTCGTCGTGCGCCCGCCGGGGATTACGGGACAGCCCTTAGCCTCGGCGTTTCGGTTCCGGTGGTTGAGCTGGGGTGATGGCGGAGGACTGGTGGTGTCGGCCCCTGGTCGTTGAGTGGGCATGGCTTGGGCCCGACGCTCGGGGCCGGGGTCTCCAACGGGTTCCTCGGTGGTGGGCGGGCAGGGACAGTGCCGAAGGTCAGGTGGCCGGTCGCGGTAGTGCCGTGAGGCGGGCGAAGGCGTTGATGAGTTCGTGCCGCCAGGGCCAGGTCGCGGCGATCCGCAGGCGAAGGCGGCGGCTGCCGCGAGTGATGCGGGCGGCTGCGTGCAGTAGCCGGTAACGCAGCTTCTTCGGCTCGGCGGTGGCCAACTCTCCTTCCAGCAGCAGGGTCTGGGTCCAGGCGAGCAGGTCGGTGGCGGCCAGGGATAGCTCCAGCCACGCTTGATTGAGGGCGAAATGGCGGGAGGGGAAGCGGCCGAAGCCGGTGGTCTTTCCGCAGCGGATGCGGTCCTCGACGCGTGCGTGCGCGCGGTGGCGGACCTCCAGGTGCTGGAGCGAGCCTTCGCCGTAGGGGGTGTCGGTCAGGAAGACCTGGTGGCGCATGCCCTCGTCGAGGTCGAACACGGACAGCTGGGCGCCGGGGTGCGGGCGCTCGCGGCGGACGATGATCCGGGTGCCATCGGGGTAGCCGTCCAGGTCGACCATGCCAGTCAGCTCGGCGACCTCGGCGCCTTCGCGCAGGGTGCCGTCTTGCTCCAGCGCGGGGTGCCAGACCTCATCGGGCAGCACGCGGATCGCGCGGCGGACCGGCTCGGTGACGGGATGTCCGACCCAGAATGAGGTGTGGACGCCTCGGGCGCGCAGGGCCCGCAGGTGGGCCAAGAACGCTTTGGTTCCTCCGGCGCTGTCGGTGCGGACGAGGATGTCGGTGCCGTGGCGGCGGTCGTCGGGGATCTGGGCCAGCGCCGCATCGAGGACGGTGATGTGGTCGGCGGCGGTGTTGGCGCCGGCGTTGCCCGGCCGCAGCAGTCCGGCCAGGGCTTCGCCGGTGTTGCCCAGGAAGCACATCAGCGGGTGGTAGCCGAAGCCCCGCTTGTAGGTGGCGGCGGCCTGCTCTTTCTCGGAGTGGCAGGTGACCAGGGTGGCGTCCATATCAATGACCAGCCCGGGCAGGTCCCGCCCGCCGGCCTGGGCCGCGGGTATGCCGCTGTCCGTCTCGGCGGCCTGCAGCCAGGCGACCTCGCGCGCTGCAGCTCGGGCCGTGCGCAGTGCTGCCAGTGCCGCGTGGTCGATGTCGGCCAGGAGGCGCCAGGCGGTCGGGGCAGAGGCCACCGGGCCGAAGACCTCGGCCTGGTCGCGCAATAGGGCCAGGTCGGCGATGGCTTCGCCGCCGTCCGCGAGCATCACCGCCACGTCCACCGCGATCCTGCCCGGGTTGTGTCCGGTGCCGCGTGGCCGCAGGCGGCGCAGCGCGTCGGTGAATGCGGCGGTCAGGCCGGTGGCGTCAGCGAGATCGGCCAGCAGACGGGACCCGGCATGGCTGACCACCCCGTGGCCGTCGGCCGTGACGACGAGCTTGGGGCGCGACCCGGTAGTGTGCACGCAGAAAGTGCCTTCCTGCTGGGATGACAGAGACCTTCGACAAGCCTCATCTTCCCAGTTCAGAGGGCACTTTCGCGTTTCCGATCAAGATCCGGACACTGCGGCAAGTGAAACCCGCAGGTTAGGTCTTGCTGAACTGAAACTCCCGCAGGGCCAAGCCGTTCCATTTGACCTGCCTCAATGAGGAACCTTCGCCGTAGTCGATCAGGCTGCCTCGTCGGCGTGAACGGCCGCCAGTTGGACACCGCGGCGCAGCGCCGGACCTCGGCGAGCGTCACCGACTCCGCGGGGCGGGCCGCCGGGCAGGGCGGCCGCCTCGGCGGTCAGTGCAGTGGCGGTGAGTGCAGTGGCGGTGAGTGGAGTGGCGGTGAGGAAGCGCCTGCGGTCCAGGGAATGTTCGCATGGCCCGCCGCCGCCCGGTGTGCGTATGGG
>NZ_JBSGZO010000808.1:0-2082 GCF_053611045.1 Streptomyces sp. NPDC054841
GTAGGTATGCGGGTACAGGTACGGGTACGCGAGGAGACGCGACGGACATGACGACGGACGACGCCAACGCCCCTTGGCTGATCGTGGGGCTCGGTAATCCGGGGCCGGATTATGCGGCGAACCGCCACAACGTGGGGTTCATGGTGGCCGATCTGCTCGCCGAGCGCGTGGGCGGGAAGTTCAAGCGGGCGACGAAGGCGCAGGCGCAGGTCGTCGAGGGCCGGATCGGTTCGCCCGGTCCGGCGAGCCGGCGGGTCGTTCTCGCCAAGCCCATGTCGTACATGAATCTGTCGGGCGGTCCGGTGACCGCGCTGCGGGATTTCTACAAGGTTCCGACGGCGCACATCATTGCGATCCATGACGAGCTGGACATCGACTACGGCGTTCTGCGGCTGAAGCTGGGCGGCGGGGACAACGGGCACAACGGTCTGAAGTCGATGACGAAGGCGATGGGCGCGGACTATCACCGGGTCCGGTTCGGGATCGGGCGTCCGCCGGGGCGGATGCAGGTCGCCGACTTCGTGCTGAAGGATTTCTCGTCGGCGGAGCGCAAGGAGCTGGACTACTTCGTGGACCGGGCGGCGGACTCGGTGGAGTGTCTGGTGGAGGAGGGGCTGGAGCGGGCGCAGAGCGCGTACAACTCCTGACAACCCCGACGAACCTCTGGTCAAAGGTTGACCGAGCGCGGTCGATTGCCGAAGGATCGCGCCCCATGAAGCGGAACTCCTCCGGCCGGATGCTCGACCACGGCCGCCGTGTGGCCATGGTCCTGGTGGCCCTGCTGCTGCTCGTCGCCGGAGTCTGGTCGTCCTGGGGCACGGCCCAGCACGTCCTGCTCGCCAAGGGCCGTGAGCACGGCACGCTCACTGTCGCCGGCTGCGGCGAGAAGACCTGCACGGGGCCGTTCGACCCCGAGGGCCCCGGCGCCGTGCGCAAGGGCATGATCATCGAGCAGTCGGTCGCCGTCACCAAGGGCGCCACGCTCCAGGTCGTCGTGAAGCCCGGCACCGATGAGGTCGTGCGCACCGGCTGGCCCGGTGCGCTCCACGCCTGGCTCCCCTTCGGCGGCGCGCTCCTCCTGGCCGCCTGCGTCATCGGCGGCGGCCTCCGTATGACTCGCACGGCCTGGGCGACGGCAGCGGCGGGCGGAGCGCTGTTGCTGGGGGCGTTCTTCGCGCTCTGACAAGCCCGGCCGTTACCGGAACGACGCATTCACAGGATCGTTACCGAGGAGTATTCGGGCAACTGGCAGCGCTTGGGGCGGATTGCGTCAGCACACGTATTGACGGCCCGGTGCGGCCGACAGGAAGCTGAGCCGCCCCCCACGGCACCCTTCTCCCCTGTTGGACTGCCCATGCGCATGCTCACTTCCACCGGCGCGGTGGTGACGGCCGCGGTCTGCTCGCTGCTGCTCGCTCCTTCCGCGCTCGCCACCCCGTCCGGCGACAACGGCACCGTGAAGATCCACGACGCCAAGACCGGCGAAGAACTCCGCAAGAACGAGCCGCACGTCTGCACCTTCTACCTCGACGCCTTCGGATTCGACGCCGGTCAGCAGGTCGACTGGCGTATCGAGGCCTGGGCCCCGACCGCCGGCGTCAAGGGCGAGGAGGTCGAGTCCGGTTCACTGACGCTCGACGGCTCCGGCCACGGCCGGACCGCGGACCTGTCGCTTCCCGACGGCCACTACAAGCTGTTCTGGAACTTCGACGGCGAGCACGGCAGCGCCAAGCACAAGGTGTTCTGGACCGACTGCGCGTCCGAGGACACCAAGCCGGACGACAAGCCCGGTGACAAGCCCGGCGACGAGCCGGGCGACGAGCCCTCGGCCGAGCCGTCCACCCCGGCGGACGAGGCGCCCTCCACGCCCGCGGACGACCGGCCCACCCCGGCTCCGTCCGTGAAGGGCGAGTCCGGAGACCTCGCCGAGACCGGTTCGAGCGCACCCGTGGGCACGCTCTCGGCGGTCGCGGCCGCTCTCGTCGCGGGCGGCGGCTACCTGGTGATGCGCCGCCGCAAGGCCCAGCAGCAGCACTGACGGCCTACGGGACTGCTGGCGCGCACGAGCCGCCCAGGCTGGGG
>NZ_JBSGZO010000809.1:0-2076 GCF_053611045.1 Streptomyces sp. NPDC054841
CCCCTGGCTGGTGCCGGGGGCGGGCGGTGGGGTTGGCCCATGCGCGGCCGTTATGACTCTCGCCGCTATGAGTCTCCGTCAGCCGAAGCAGCTCGGGACGGGGTTGCTGGTGGGCGAGTCGCAGTTGGTGGGTACGTTGTCGATGATCTTGACCTTGCCCTTGGTGACGACCGTGCCCCTGTTCTCGATACCGCCGGCGGGCTCGTCGGAGGTGTTGTCCTTCACCTTCGAGTCGGTGAGCGTGAGAGTGCTGAAAATGTTGGTGAAGATGCCGCCACCGGAGAAGCCGTTGCCGGGAGCCCGGTTGCCGGCGACCTTCGAGTCGCGGATCGCGACCTCGTTGAACGCGTCGACGTAGATGCCGCCGCCGTTGCTGAGGGTGGCGGCGTTGTCGGTGATCTTGCTGTCCTCGATCACCGCGAAATCGTAGGCGTTGATGCCGCCACCGCCCCCGTCGACGGCGGTGTTGTTCTTGATGGTGCTGTCGCGTACGTAGAGCGAATCGCCGCTGTAGATACCGCCGCCGTAGTAGGCGTAGTTGTGGGCGATGGTGCTCTTCTCCACCTCGGACACGCCGGAGCTGTTGTAGAGGGCGCCGCCGGAGTAGCCGTAGTTGTAGGCGAGGTAGCTCTTCTTGATCTTTGTCGTGCCACCGTCGTTGTAGATGGCTGCGTAGCCGTCGTCGTTGTCGGAGATGCTGCCGGTGACCTTGGTGTTGGTGATCTCGAGCTTGCCGTAGCTGTTGTAGATGGTGGAGCCGTCCTCGGCGGAGTTCTTGTCGAGGGTGCTGTCGCGGACGGTGGTGATGCCCTCGTTGTAGATGGCGCCGCCGTCGTAGTTCTCCAGGTCGCTTACGGTGTTGTTCTCGAGGGTGACGGAGTCGAGGTCGAGCCGTCCCGCGGCGTTCACGTTGATGCCGCCACCATCGTCATCGTTGGTCTTGCCGCGGGTGATGGTGAGGTTGCGGAGCTTCAGGTCGCCGCCGGAGCCGACCTCGAAGATCCGGAACTGGGTGGCGTTGGCGGCGCGCGCGATGGTCGCGTCGTTGCCGTCGATCGTGATCGGCTGGGTGATCTTGGGCAGGCCGTTGCCGTCCTCCGTGGCGGTGAGGGTGTAGGTGCACTTCTCCGCCAGCCGGAGGTGGCTGGGGCCCTCCAGCTCGTTCGCCTGCACGATCGCCGAGATCAGGTGGTCCGGATCGCACTCCACGTCCGTGACCTTGCCGTCCTCCCCCTCGTAGGACCCGCTGCCCTGATCGTCCCCGTAGCCGTCCTGGCCCCCGGAGCCCTTCTCCTGGTCGTAGCCTTCGGACTTCTTCTCGGCGCCCTCGTCGCTCTTGGACCCGGAGCCCTTCTCGGCGCCGCCGTCGCTCTTGGATCCGGAGTCCTTCTGCTTGTCTCCGTTGGCTTGCTTGTTGCCGTCGGCTTTCTCGGCGCCGTTGGCTTGCTTGTTGCCGTCGGCTTTCTCGGCGCCGTTGGCTTCGTTGCTGCCGTCGGCCCCCTTGCTCCCGTTGATCTCCTTGTCCTGGGAGCCGGAGTGGCCGTCACCTTCCGTGCCGGCGTTGTCCCCGTTTGGGTTGCCCGCGAGGCCGGCCCAGTAGTCGCCGTCTCCGTCGTCGGCGCCCTCGCTGTCGCGGGCGGAATCCACGGTGCCGGGATTCGGCCTGGCCTTGCTGCTGTCCCTGGCCACGGAGGCGGGCTTCGCCTCGGCAGCCCCGGCGTCCGCGATGCCCACGACGGTCGTGGTGCCGGCCATTGTGGCGAACCCGGCCGCGGCCAGAACGGCGACCTTCCAGTGGCGGCTGAGTGCCGCTGACTTCGCACGGAGTTGGGTGCTCGTGCTCGTGCCCTGTGATTCAGACATCCGACGTTGCTCTCCTTCTGCGTGACAACCTGTCACGCCCCTTGCCTGAAAGGGGCGAAAGTAGACACATCGAATCACGGAAAGGGCAATAAATAGGACAATAGGGAGATAGTGGGTGTGTCGCCTGGACGTCTGCCCATGTCGCCGGTGCCACATACCGGAGGGCCCGCTGTGCGGTTTGGCGGGTAGGTGGACGTCCGCCCGCCCCCGGCT
>NZ_JBSGZO010000810.1:0-2074 GCF_053611045.1 Streptomyces sp. NPDC054841
GCCCCGGAACTGCCGGTCAGAGCTCGGATACTGGTGGCATATCGGGAATAAGGGCGTGTTTCGACTCGCTGTTCAGGTGTACGCCGAGAACGGCACCTGGCGGGCATCTGCCATGGTCAGGCGCCCTTCTTCGGTATCTGGAAGAAGCCCAGCTTCTTCGGCGAGTACGACACCAGCAGGTTTTTCGTCTGCTGGTGGTTCAGCGCAAGCAGCTGGCTGCGGTGGTTGAGTCGGTGGTAGCCGGTCAGCCAGGACATGGTGCGTTCGATGACCCACCTGCGGCGTCCAAGTCGTTCGCTGGACTCGATGCCTTTGCGGGCGATCCGGACTCCAATGCGTTTGCCGCGTAGTCATTTCCGCAGGTGGGGAATGTCGTAGGCCTTGTCGGCGTGCAGGCGCTGAGGTTTGAAGTGGCGGCCGTTGTGGGGGTCGTGTCTCGTTTGGTGACCCTCGACCATGGACGGCGGAGACGGTCCGCCGTAGCGGACGAAGGACCCTGAATGCCTGGTCAGGGTGGTGGTTGAAGGCGTGCACGATCTGCTGGTAGGCGAGCCTTGGGTGGTGAGGACCGGATCGGGATCGGAAATTCGGTGCTCTGCCCGCCCCGTGAGGACGCAAGATGATGCGCATGACTTTGGCCACCCCCATACTGCACACCGCTCGCCTGCGACTGCGCCCCTTCACCGACACCGACGCGGACCCCCTCTTCGCGCTGCACAGCAGCACCTATGTGATGCGCTACTGGGACTCCCCACCGTGGACCGAACGGGCCCGCGCCGAGCGCTTCATCGCGATGTGCCGGAAGATGGCGGACGAAGGCACCGGGGCACGGGTTGCCATCGACCGTGCTTCCGACGGGGCCTTCGTCGGCTGGTGCGTGCTGACCGGATGGAACCCGGACTACCGCAGCGCATCGTTGGGCTACTGCCTCGACGAGGCGATGTGGGGCCACGGCTACGCGACGGAGGCGGCACACGCCTTGCTGCAGTGGGCATTCGACACACTGGACCTGAATCGAATCCAGGCCGAGACCGACACGCGCAACGTGGCATCCGCCCGGGTACTGGAGAAGATCGGATTCGTGCGTGAAGGGACGTTGCGGGAAGACTGCGTCGTGAACGGCGAAGTGTCCGACTCGTGGGTGTTCGGATTGATCAGGCGAGAGTGGCGGCCGTCGGCCGTGCCGATCCCAGCCCGCTAAGTCCGCTTCTGGTAGCGGCCTCGACCCGGCTGGGTGAGGAAGCCTTGACCGGTGAGGCGTCCGAGGCGGCTGCGGGTGATGTTGACGGACGCTTCGTCGGTGGGCGTGCCGAGGAGTTCATGCAGTTCACGGGCGCGGAATGCCTGGTCAGGGTGCTGGTTGAAGGCGCTCACGATGGCCTGGTAGGCGCTGTTCGACTCGGGGGCATCGGGTTCGGTACCTGCCGGTGCGACCTCCACGATGGTCTTTCGGGCGGTAGCCAGGTCCGTAAGCCGTGTTTCGGTCTCGGCCAGGGGGGCGGTGAGGTGTTCGATCTGGTCGCGTAGTTCTCCGGCCCGGGTGGTGGCCTCGTCGTGCTGGGCCTGGAGCGTTGCCAGAAGCTCGGTGACGTTCACGCGGCCATCCCGAAGTCGTCGCGCCAGGCAGGGGTGGGCGTGGTGAGGCGGCGGGTCATGTTCGCGGTGGAGGCCCAGTGGACACGCAAGGCGGAGGTGTCGGGCCGGTGGTCGTTCCAACCGCCTGGTTGCCGCCGCCGGCCGAGGCCCGCTGTACCCGTCCCACCGACTGGGTGGCAACGAAGCTGCGCTGGAACCTTGCTGTCGACGACCGAGAGCGGGCCGCGCTCGGCTGGGCCCGCGGTCGCGCGGCCGGGCCGGTGGCGGACCCCACTTGAGGCTCTGGAAGAAACCGAGTTTCTGAGGGCTGTAGGCACAAAGAATGTTCTTCGTCTGCTGTGGGTACACGTTCCGACCCCGGTTGACCAGCCAGAACGATGGCAACTAAGGGCTGTCCCGTAATCCCCGGTGGATCAGCGCGCGGCGTCAGATGCGGTGCATCGCAAGGCGGAGGGTCGTCCTCATACTGGGCGTATTC
>NZ_JBSGZO010000811.1:0-2068 GCF_053611045.1 Streptomyces sp. NPDC054841
AATACGCCCAGTATGAGGACGACCCTCCGCCTTGCGATGCACCGCATCTGACGCCGCGCGCTGATCCACCGGGGATTACGGGACAGCCCTTAGGACGCGGTCGAGGAGGGCCAGATAAGTGACGCGGCGGTGTGGGGGCAGGTGGTGGAGGCATCCTGAGTCGACGACCAGGTCATACGGGCCAGCAAGCTCGGTGGCGGTGAGTTGGAACGCGTCGCCGCAGACGAAGCGGACGTCGACCCCGGCCTCGCGGGCCCGGTCCTCGGCCCAGGCGAGGGCGGCCGGGGCGAGGTCGACTGCGTCCACCTCGAATCCCTGAGACGCGAGAAACAGGGCATTTCGTCCCGGGCCACAGCCGAGATCCAGGGCCCGGCCCGGGGCGATCAGGCCCCGGTCGAGGTAGGCGGCCAGGCTCTCGTCGGGCTTCGCCGCGAAGAACGGGACCGGCCTCGATCGGTCGGCGTAGAAGCGACTCACCATCACGAACATGGTCAAGAGCGCCAAGGGCACCATCGAGGAACCCGGGAAGAACGTCGCGCAGAAGTCCGGCCTCAACCGCTCCATCAGTGCCGAAGCGTGGGGCCGCACGGCCGAGCTGCTGGTGCACAAGGCCGCCCGAAACGGTGGCACCCTGCACAAAGTTCCCGCCCCCGGCACCTCCCAGCGCTGCTCAGCCTGCGGGTTCACCACGCCGGGCAGCCGCCAGTCCCAGGCCGTGTTCGTGTGCAAGAACCCCGACTGCGGATGGACCGGCAACGCCGACCACAACGCAGCCCGGAACACCTTGCACCTGTACCGGATGGGCCTCGCGCTCATTCCGGCTGCCGGGAGGGCAGTCGTCAGGCGCGCTGGTCGCGTCAAGCCCGCCACCGCAAGGTAGGCAGGAATCTCCCGCATTCATCCGGGAGAGCACTTCAATTCCATACGCAGTGCACGGATTCGGCAGCCGCGGGGTACGGGCTGACGTTGCTGTACGCCGGGTTCGACGGCTCCCCGGAGACGACGACGGCCATCGGGCACGAGGTCGTGGCGGCCCTCGCCGACGTGGGGCTGACGGTCGAGTGGGACGGTGACCCCACCCGGGGTCTGACGGTCACGCCGCTGGACTGGCGCAAGCGTCTGGTGGGCTGACGGCGAGGAGGACGGCTGCCGTCCGCCTCGTGAGAGGGGTCTGCTGCCGTCCCGCTTCATCTGCTTGAATAAGGGAATGGCCAGCCTTCAGAGCAACGTGACGGGTCGCAGCGACCTTGAGCCGTTCTGGCCTTCCCGTCAGCACCACGACTTCGACCGTGTGTGTTGCCGCGCGAGGAACGCGTCGGCCCTCTAAAGCCTCTCCGAGGCCTTCGGCCGACGCGCACGACGTACGTACGTCCTGTCGATCTCGACGACTACTCCGCGCGAAAAGAGCTGACCTCTCATGGCGAACTCCCCTTCCTCCTCGGCTGCGACCGTCACCGACACCACGACCACCGTCCAGAAGCGGCATCGCCTCCGGGCCGTCGACCCGGACGAGGTGGTGCATGTCGCGGACTTCCTCCCGCCGGGCGCCACATGGCTGCCGGCGCCCCAGCACACACTGCCCGTCCTCCCGGGCCGGCCCCCGATGGTCGGCTACCTCGTTCTCGTACCGGCCGACCAGCAGCCGCCGGTCATCGCGGCCGCACCGGCCCCGGCCCTGGAGCCGGGCCTGACCCCGGACCTCGACCCCGGCCCCGGTCTGAGCCCGGGCTCGGGCCCGGACAGGGATACGGACGGGAGCGGGCACGGTCCGGTGCGGATCGACAGCGCCCAGCGCACCGCGGCCGTGGACGGGCGGACCCTCGATCTCACGTACCTCGAGTTCGAGCTGCTGGCCCATCTCGTGGCGCATCCGCACCGCGTGCACACCCGCGATCAGCTGGTGACGACCGTGTGGGGCTACGGTCACGTGGGCGACGGCCGGACGGTCGACGTCCATGTGGCGCGGCTGCGCCGCAAGCTGGGCGCCGAGCACCGTCACACGATCCAGACGGTGCGGCGCGTGGGCTACAAGTACACGCCCTGACGGAAGCGGGAGGGGGCCGGTGCG
>NZ_JBSGZO010000812.1:0-2065 GCF_053611045.1 Streptomyces sp. NPDC054841
GGCCTGGACCGGGTGACGGTCCGGGCCCCCGCCCGCTCCGCCTCACGCAGCCGGCGGTCGATGGCGCGGTCCCTTGCGTACCCGATGAACGCGGGAAGGCCGACAACGAGGAGAACTCCCAGGATGACGAGGTAGCTGAGGAATGTGTTCATGTCCTCCACTGTCGTCGCCGGGCCCCGGAAACATCAGTGGCAGGACTGTCGCCAACCATCGAATTACTGCCACACTCAATCCATGCTGAAGAACGTGGCGGCCGTCCTGCTCGACGGCGTACACCCCTTCGAACTCGGGGTCCTCTGCGAGGTCTTCGGCCTGGATCGCAGCGATGACGGACTCCCGCTCCACGACTTCGCGGTGGCCTCCGCGGAGGGGCCGCGGCTGCGCACCCACGCCGGGTTCACGCTGGACGTCGAGCACGGGCTCGAACGGCTGGCGGAGGCCGATCTGATCGCCGTGCCGACCGGGAGCGACTACGAAGAGCGCGAGTATCCCGAGGCGCTGCTGGAGGCGCTGCGCGCGGCCGTCGACCGGGGCGCGCGCGTGCTGTCCGTGTGCACCGGCGCGTTCGTGCTGGGGGCCGCGGGGCTGCTCGACGGGCGGCGCTGCACCACCCACTGGCGCCATACGGCCGCGCTTGCCCGCCGCCACCCGCGGGCACTCGTCGACCCCGATGTGCTGTACGTCGACGAGGGGCCGGTCATCACGTCGGCCGGCACCGCGGCCGCGATCGACGCCTGCCTGCATCTCGTACGCAGTGAGTTCGGTCCGGAGGTCGCCAACAAGATCGCCCGGAGGATGGTGGTGCCGCCGCACCGGGACGGCGGGCAGGCGCAGTACATCGACCGGCCGCTGCCGCGCACCCGCTGCGACACGGTGGGCGAGGTGCTCGCCTGGATGGAGCGGCATCTCGACCGCGAGATGACCGTGGAGCAGCTGGCGGTACGGGCGCACATGTCGCCGCGGACCTTCGCGCGCCGCTTCCAGCAGGAGACGGGGACGACGCCGTACCGCTGGCTCCTGCGCCAGCGGGTGCTGCTGGCACAGGAGTTGCTGGAGGCCACGGACGACACGGTGGACGCGATCGCGGGCCGCGCCGGCTTCGGCAACGCGGCCGCTCTGCGGCACCACTTCCTGCGTACGCTCGGGACGACGCCGAACGCGTACCGGCGCACCTTCCGCGGGCCGGTACGCGTGGCCTGAGTGGGCTCAGATCCCGCAGCTGGACGCGGACCAGAAGCGGCTCGCGCGGTGGTCGACGTGGGTGTGGTCGCCGTGGCCCGGGTAGCCGGGGCCGAGGATGCCGTTGAAGCCGTGGTCACGGGCCTGCTGGGCGAGCTTGCACAGGGAGTGGGGTCCGGCGCCGAGGTCCACCGCGTCGCCGTAGAGATGGCGGCTGTCCGAGGCTCCGCCGACCGCGGCGTTGCAGGCCTGTGAGCGGAAGCCGCTGGTCACGGTGATGGGCTGGTCGCCGAGTGCGTGCCGCATCGCCTCCAGCTTCCACATGGTGCGCAGCGCGTTGGACTTGGCGGTGGCGGCACTCACCGCGCCGCCCGCCCAGGTGGAGTTGCAGTCGTTCAGCTCGGCGTAGCTGAAGTGGACCGGGGTGCAGTCGTCGTCCTGGAGTGCGTAGAGCTTGCTGAAGGTGGCGGGTCCCGCGACGCCGTCGGCGGCGAGTCCGTAGGCCGACTGGAAGCGCTTGACGGCGGCGGTGGTCGCCGGGCCGTAGTCGCCGTCGATGGCGAGGACGGCGCCGTAGCCGGGGTATCCGGCGACCCGGATCTGCAGCTGGGTGACGTCGGCGCCGGACGTTCCCTGGGAGAGGGTGCGGGACCAGGTGTAGCAGCCGTCGGCGTGTGCGGTGCCGGCCGTGGCCACGACCCCGATCAGCGAGGCAGCCATGAGCATGACAAAGGACAGCAGGAGTCGTGCGGTGCGTCTGGGCATCGGTCCTCCATGACGAGTCCACCGGATGTGGGAGCTGCACCCAGAGACTGGCGGGGCGGTCGACGGGCGTCAACAGGGACACGACAGCCGTCATTTGCCCGCCCATTGGCGGTAACGGCAG
>NZ_JBSGZO010000813.1:0-2065 GCF_053611045.1 Streptomyces sp. NPDC054841
AGAGTCATGGCGGAGCCATGCCGACTGACGACAACGCAGGAGACGGAGTCGCAGGGCGTCGCGAGCCCAGCAAGATCCACCGGACAGGCCCTAGGACCCGGGCCGAGGGCTGGCACGGAGCCGTGTCGGAGAGGAACCGAGGATGCGTGAGATTCTGCCGGCGCTGAACCGGTGGTACGCGGCGGGCGAACCGTTCGGGCTGGCCACGGTGGTCTCGGTGAGCCGCAGTGCACCGCGTGGTCCGGGCGCGGCGATGGCCGTCGGCCCGGGCGACGAGGTCGTGGGAAGTGTTTCCGGCGGCTGTGTGGAGGGCGCGGTCTTCGACCTCGCCAAGGAGGTCATCGCCGACGGCGAGGCACGGTTGCAGACGTTCGGATACAGCGACGAGGACGCCTTCGCGGTGGGGCTGACCTGCGGCGGGGAGATCACACTGCTCGTGCGGTCCGTGTCGCCGGGCACCGACGAGACGTTCGGCGCCGTCGCCGAGTCCGTTGCCGCACACCGGCCCGTGACGGTGGCGACGGTGACCGACGGCCCCGCGCCGCGCGGTGCCGCACTGGCCGTGTGGCCGGACGCGGTGTCCGGTTCGCTGGGATCGGCGGGCCTGGACGTCGCGGTCGTCGCCGACGCGCGGGGCGAGCTCGCGCAGGGTGCGACGGGGCTGCGGCACTACGGGCCCGAGGGGCAGCGCCGCGAGGACGTTGTCACCGTGTTCCTGCATTCGTTCGCGCCGCCGCCGAGGATGCTGGTCTTCGGGGCGATCGACTATGCGGCCGCGGTCGCCCGGATCGGCGACTTTCTCGGCTATCGGGTGACAGTGTGCGATGCGCGTCCGGTGTTCGCGACGCCCAAGCGCTTCCCCGAGGGCGTCGAGGTCGTGGTCGACTGGCCGCACCGCTATCTGCACGGCACCGAGACGGATGCCCGCACCCTGATCTGCGTCCTGACGCATGATCCGAAGTTCGACGTGCCGCTGCTGGAGGAGGCGCTGCGCCGGCCGGCCGCGTACATCGGGGCGATGGGCAGCCGACGTACGCATGACGACCGAATGAAGCGGCTGCGGGAGTCCGGGCTGGATGACGCGCAGTTGGCCCGGCTGCGTTCGCCGGTCGGGCTGGATCTCGGGGCCCGTACACCGGAGGAGGTCGCCATCTCGGTGGCGGCGGAGATCGTCGCGCTGCGCTGGGGCGGAAGTGGCGCTCCGCTGACGGCGACCGCCGGCGCGATCCACCCTTCCGGGCCGGACCCCGGCCCAGGCCGGCGGGACCCCGGATGACACCGTCCGGACCCCGGATGACGCCGTCCGGGCCCGACCGGGGCCGGGCCCCTTCGTGAGGAGAGGCCGGGCTCTCTCGTGAGGAGGAGCGGAGCATGGAGTTGCAGCACGAGTTCACCGTCCCCGTCCCGGTCGAGGAGGCCTGGCGGGCTCTCCTCGACATCGAGCGGGTGGCGCCCTGCATGCCCGGTGCGACGGTGGAGGAGTTCGACGGCGAGACGATCACCGGCACCGTGAGGGTCAAGGTCGGCCCGATCTCGCTGACGTACCGGGGCACCGCTGTATTCGACGAGAAGGACGAGGCGGCGCACCGGATGGTGCTGACCGCGGGCGGGAAAGAAGTCCGCGGTCAGGGCACAGCTCGGGCCACCGTCACGTCCACGCTCGCCGGGGCCGGTAGCGGTACGGCCGTGTCCGTGCGGACCGATCTCGCGGTGACGGGGCGGCCGGCCCAGTTCGGGCGGGGCGTGCTGGCCGAAGTCGGCGACAAGCTCGTCGGCCGGTTCGCCGACTGTCTGACCGAGAAGCTCGCCGAGTCCGCCGCCGGACCGGACGGCGCTCCTGTCCCGCCGCGCGACGAAGCGGCGGAGACCGGGCCCGCCGAGGCCGAGCCGATCGATCTCGTACGGGCCGCGGGCTTTCCGGTCGCCAAGCGGGCGGTGGTGGCGGCGCTGGTGGCCGGGCTCGTCGCCGCTCTCATCGCCGTACTGCTGCGGCGACGGCGCTGACTCTCAGGACGGCCCTGCCCACGTCCCCATGGGCTTCGTTGCACTGCATCATGTGCCGCGG
>NZ_JBSGZO010000814.1:0-2060 GCF_053611045.1 Streptomyces sp. NPDC054841
CCCGTCGCCGGGGCAGCGAAGAACAGGCCGCCAAGAAATAGCTGCTCTTTGTATACGGCGATTTTGTTAATTGCCGTCGCCTGGCGTGTTTACGGAATGTTGCGAAGCCCTCACACCCACCGGGATGCGCAACCGGTGCGCGCCCGTGGCCCGCTCGGCGTGCATCGAGGCGAGCGCACGGGCCCGCTCGGCGTCGCCACGCGCCACCGCGTCCACGATCGCGCCGTGCTCGGCCCAGGACTCGACCGGCCGGGCGGGCGGCTCGACGGAGTACATCCAGGCGATCTTGTGCCGGAGCTGGGTGAGAAGCGCGGTGAGCCCGGGACTGCCGGAGGCCTGGGCGAGGGTCTCGTGGAACCACCCGCCGAGCGAGCGCAGATCCTCGCCCTGGCCCCGCCGGGCCCGCTCCTGGCCCAGTCTGACCAGGCCGCGCAACACCTTGAGATGAGCCTCCGTGCGCCGCTGGGCAGCCCGCGCCGCACCCAGCGGCTCCAGCAGCATCCTGATCTCCAGCAGGTCGACGGCCTCCTGCTCGGTGGGCTCGGCGACACACGCGCCCGCGTGCCGGCGCGTGACGACGAAGCCCTCCGACTCCAGGGTGCGCAGCGCCTCGCGCACGGGGACGCGTGATACGCCGTAGCGGCGCGCCAGCTGCTCCTCGGTGAGCCGGCTGCCGCGCTCGAAGACACCGGAGACGATGTCGTCGCGGATAGCCGTGCATACCGAGCGCGCAGGAATGCGCATACCGAACCTCCGCCTTAATCCGCGCGAAACCCAGTCGAGCGACGTCTGTTCGGTGACTCTATTGCAGCGGGCCGAAATTTCCGATGGCCAACGGGAATTCGTGGATATCTTTTGGCCTGAATACGCCGAAGGCCCCGGCTCGATCCGTACCGAGCCGGGGCCTTCGTCATGTGCGAGGGGCCGTCCGAGGGGTCAGACCCCGACGCCGTGCGAACGCAGATACGCGACCGGGTCGATGTCCGAGCCGTAGTCGGGGCTCGTGCGGGCCTCGAAGTGGAGGTGCGGGCCGGACGAGTTGCCGGTCGACCCGGAGAGGCCGATCTGCTGGCCCGGGGTGACGGTCTGGCCGACCGAGACGCCGATGGACGAGAGATGGCCGTACTGGGTGTACGTGCCGTCGTGCATCCGGATCACGATGTTGTTGCCGTACGCACCGCCCCAGCCGGCCTCCACGACCGTGCCCATGCCGACGGCGACGACCTGCGTGCCGGACGCGGCGTGGAAGTCGACGCCGGTGTGGCTGCCGGAGGACCACTGCCCGCCGCCGGCGTGGTAGCTCGTGCTGACGTACGAGCCGGCGACCGGGAGGGTGTAGGACATCAGCCGCTTGCGCTCCGCCTCGCGGGCGGCGCGCTCACGGGCCTCGCGGGCCTCCTTGGCGCGGGCTTCGGCCTTGCGCTTCGCCTCGGCCTCGGCCTTCGCCTGGGCGGCGGCCAGGGCGGCCTCCTCCTGCTGGGCGGCGGCCTGGGCGTCGATCTGCTCGGCGAGCGAGTCGTCGACGACGATGGCCTGGGTGAGGCCGGTGTCCTCGATGGGAGAGCTGTCCGCGTCGGCGGCGAGCGCCGGAGAGGCGAGGGTTCCGATGACGCCGGTGGTGGCGAGGGCCGCGACCGATGCGACACCCGCACTCTTGCGCGACAGCCGGCTCGGACCACGATGCTTCCCGGTGGCACGGGTGAACGCCATGTAGTGGCTGATCCTTTCCTTCCTTCTCGCCTACCGGGTTAGCTGACGGGTTCGGAGCAGGAAGGTCTCCTACGGGCCCCTCCGCACGGATGCGAAGGCGTCCGATTCACCCCAGGGGGACGTGTGGGTCCCCGGCTCCCCAGGCTCGCGCCTGACGGGGACTCGGCGATGGCTGACCGATGCCGCGGGTGCGGCTGGTGCAACTGGCGGACAGCGCAAAAGACGCTAAGCCGATCTTCGTTCAATCACCAAACAGACACGCCGTTTTGTAGTGCACGCCACAGGGCAGACACCCCGCCTCTCCAATAAAACGGACATAGGGGAAGGCCCCGTTGGCGCGTGGCCAACGG
>NZ_JBSGZO010000815.1:0-2051 GCF_053611045.1 Streptomyces sp. NPDC054841
GCGTTGCGTGTGACGACCGGATTCGGCGTCACGTGGCGAAGGAAGCCCCTGTCGATCCAAGCCATGGTGGTGGCATCGGGGTCCTCGCCGAGCTGGGTCCAGCCGCCGGGGCCGTCGGCTGCCTCGGAGTACAGCTCGAGGCCGGTTGCCTGGATCTCTTCTTCGCTCTGCAGGTCCCAGTACGCGTCGCCGACCTGGCCGAACTTCAGGCTCGCCGTCTGGCCTCGGTCGGGTATGAAGGCCCGGCGGTGCACCTGAGTGGCGAGTTGAAGGACGGTTTCCTTCATCGCGGCGTACAGCTCCGGGTCTTCCGGAGCATCGATGACGAAGTCGAGCGAGTGGCCCTTCGGGAGTTTCAGCCATGCCATCAGCATGCTGGAGAGCGTGGTGTCGAGGGCCCTGTAACCGCCGTTGCTCTGATCGACGCCGAGAACGCCGTATCTGCTTCTCAGCGCCAGCACGCCACGGTTACGGGCGGTGGTGGCGAACTGCTGCAGCAGGGTGTGGGACGCATCGACGAAATCGACGTAGCCGGCCACGAGACGGTCCTCAATGGTGACCAGCATGCTGTCCGGGTACCACAGGATGCCGTCCTCGCCGGTCGCCAGCATCGACTTCGCGCCCGGGTCCGGCAGGACGGTCCGCCATGTAAGGGCCGGAGCGCCGATGGCCGAGATCCGGGTGCGGACAAGGGCGGGTGCGCCGGGGAGGGCGGCCCAGCGGACCAACGCGTCGAACGGCGCGGTGTGCAGGATCAGTGTGCTCTTCTGCGCGAGGACCGAAAGCTCTCGGTCGAGCTGCCGCTCGTAGGCTGCTGTCCGGCCCTCGATCAGTAGCACCGCTTCCTTGGCCCGCGTGGTGATGCCCGTCCCGGCCAGCCACTCGGCGAACTCGACTGTGGTGAGCCGGCGGAGGGTACGCTCGGGCAGCCGGTAGACCCGCCAGATGCGGCCGGCGTCGGCCCTGGGGTCGATCTCGACGGAGACCATCTCCGTCCTGGCGAGCCGCAGGTGGTGGTGGCGCAGCAGCCAGCCGTGTGCGTCGGGCAGTTCCTCAAGCCGACGGGTGCTGACGCCACGTTCGTAGCGGAACCAGTACTCGGTGCCGAAGGTCCATAGCAGGCCGCTCGGGTGCGATCCGAGTACCGGCCCGTTGTCGGTGCCCAGCGGCGTCGACACCCCCCAGGCGGTGCCCGTCATGTCCGAGTCGATCATGATGGCGTGCCGGATGTCGCGGGTGCCGGAGTCCTCTCTGAGAAGCCCGTTCGCCTTTGGGTATGCGACGGAGGTGCTCAGCAGCGGGGACGTCTCGTCACTCCATTTCTTGAGTTCACCGTTGGCCCAGCTGCCCTCGGTCGGCACGATCTGTACGGCTGAGGCCCCGTCCCAGTCGGTGGAGGTGCGCAGCCAGTTACGGAAGGCGGATGGCGATGCGGTGACCTCAGTGGTGCTGCCGTTCGAGGTGATGACCTCCGCGAGCGGCCGGCCCTCGGCCACGTTGACGAACACCCGGAAGACGCCGGGTGGTACGGACTGGGCGACGGCGCTTTCCAGAACGGCCGGTTTGACGCGACCCAGTGCGGCCATTCGCCGCGACAGCCCGTCGGGAGCGTCGGGGACGCTCTTCGGCCAGGCTGCGGGAATCCGGAACACCGCTGTCGTGCCATCGGGGGCGGTGGCGAACAGAGCGCCAGGCGGTAGCGCACCGAAGTGGTTCCACTCGGCAACCGCCTGCCCGCGTCGCAGGACAACAGGCAGGTGCCCGTCGCCGATCTTCTGAGCTGTGGTGGTCAGGCCGGGACGCGGCGCGTGCACAACGGCCGGAAGGTCCCGGCCAAGCCGGTCGGCGGCGTCGGCCAGCCAGCGATAGGCGGTCAGGTCATCCGGGGCCGCGACCAGCAGGTAGACCTCTGGCTGGGCAGGCTGTTCGCCGTTGCGCGGCTTCGGCATGGCAGCCGCCACCGCGGTGGTCAGTTCCTGCTGCGAGACCGAGCGGAAGGTTCCCCGCGCGTTGTTCGTCCCGAGCGTTCCGTCATTCCCTACGTCGAGCTG
>NZ_JBSGZO010000816.1:0-2041 GCF_053611045.1 Streptomyces sp. NPDC054841
GTGCCCTCCTGGCCGCGCACCAGGAGCGCCTTGATCCCGGTGAGGTCGGCATCTGCCGGCACTCGTGAGGCCGCCGGTGGCGGCCGCGTGAGGACGGATCATCTCGCTAGAGGTCGAGGACGACTTCGGTGGTTGGCTCGCTGCAGCACACCAGTACGGTGCCGGGCTCGGGAAGTTCGAGCGGCTGGGTGGTGTAGGTGACGGTGCCGGAGACGAGGGGGGTGATGCAGGTGTGGCACACGCCCGTGCGGCAGGACCAGCGGGTGGGGATGTCGCAGGCTTCCGCGAGGCCGAGCAGTGATGCGCGGGCCGGTGACCAGCGGGTGGTGATACCGCTGCGGGCGAAGGTGACGAGGGGGCCGCTGCCCGTGGGGCCCGGTGGTTGGTGCGGGCGGACTGCAGCGGTTGGAGTGATGCCGGGGTTGATGGCGGGGAGCGCGCTGAACAGTTCCCTGTGGATCTGGGCGGGGCTCAAGCCGCGATCGAGCAGGTAGCCGCCGAGGTCGTCCATGAAGGCGGGCGGTCCGCAGAGGTAGGCGTCGGCGTCCGGGGGAA
This sequence comes from Streptomyces sp. NPDC054841, assembly GCF_053611045.1. Taxonomy (NCBI): domain Bacteria; kingdom Bacillati; phylum Actinomycetota; class Actinomycetes; order Kitasatosporales; family Streptomycetaceae; genus Streptomyces; species Streptomyces sp. NPDC054841. The sequence continues at coordinate 556 of NZ_JBSGZO010000816.1, forward strand.
TGCCCGTGTCCGCCAGGGAGCGGACGGTCGGGCGGCCGTGGCTGATGTGGGCCTTGCCGGGATGCGGGGCGGGTTCGTCGGCTGCGGTGTAGTAGATGTGCTCGTGGGCGTCGGGGAGCTGCGCCAGGAGCTCGTGGGCCTCGTCCGCGAAGGCGTGGTGAGCGCGGTCATGGGCGGTGTGGATCCACCAGACGGGGCGCGGGTCCTGTGTGGCGGCGAGTCGGTGGAGCATGGCCAGTACGGGGGTGGCGCCGATCCCTGCGGAGATGAGGACGATGGGGCGCGTGCCCTCTTCGAGGACGAAGGCCCCGCGGGGGCTTGCGATGTCCACGAGGTCGCCGGTGCGGAGGCTGGTGTGGAGGTAGCTGCTGACCTGGCCGTGGGGCTCGTGCTTCACGCTGATGCGGTAGGTGTCGGCTCCGGGCGCGGAGGACAAGGAGTAGCTCCGCACGACAGGGGCGGCATCTCCTGTGACAAGGCGCATGGACAGGTACTGGCCCGGGCGGGCCTCGGGCAGTGGTGTGCCGTCCGTGGTGTCGAGGTAGATCGACGAGACGGCGGGGGTCTCGGGGACGATCCGGGCGACGCGCATGGTCCTGAAGCCCGGCCACCCCGGTTCCTCTCCGGCCTGCTGGGCGCCGGCGCGTTCGCCCGGCCATCCCGGTTCCCGTCCGGGCTGCTGGGCGGCCGCGAGTTCGCGGAACGACTCCTGCCAGCCGGGGCTGAGGGCGGGGATGCTGAGTGCTTTTCGCAGCTTCGCGGGGTCGCGGTCGGGGAGGTAGAGCAGCGCATCGGTGTCGGCGACGCTGAGTTCTTCCGGACCCTTGCGGGTGAGGGTGATCCGGTCGCCGGCTTCGACGTGTCCCTCGGTGATGACGCGCAGGTAGAAGCCCGGGCGGTGGTGGGCGACCAGGAGCGAGGCCATGGCGGGTTCGCCCAGGCGCATCCCGACCCGGTAGCACGTGACGCGAGGCTGGGTGACTTCGAATTCGGCTTCGCCGATGCGGTACCGGTCGCCGATGCGCACTTCGTCGTCGGGAAGGCCGTCGACGGTGAAGTTGTCTCCGAAGATGCCGAAGGAGAGGTCGTCCCGGCCGAGCTGCTCTTGCCAGTACTGGTAGGACTGCAGTTGGTAGACGAGGACGGCGCGCATCTCGCCTCCGTGCCCGGCCAGGTCGCCTTGGCCGTCTCCGTCGATGTTCAGTCGCCGCACCATCCGGGAGCCGCGCACGGGTGCCTTCCACGCACCGGTGTGGACGGTCCTTCCCTGCCAGGAGACGTCCTTGGGTGTCCCTACGTTGACGGACAGCAGTCTCGCCATTGCGGTTCTCCTGCGTGGGTGGCCGACCGGAAGCCCCTCCTGGCGCTGTGTCTGTGCGCTGTGGCCGATATTAGGGCGTGTTGCGAAAGTAGCGCCGTCCGCCCGGAGGGCGGGGCCTGCGGCGTCTGGTGCGTGCGATCGCAAGGCGGAGGATCATCCTCGTAC
>NZ_JBSGZO010000817.1:0-2038 GCF_053611045.1 Streptomyces sp. NPDC054841
GATCAGGCTGGATCAGCGAGCGCCCGCCGCGAAGCGGCTGATGTCACTGATGTGGCTTCGGATCCAGGGCGGAGGATGGGGGTCCCCCGCCGAAGGCAGGGGGAGAGTCATGGCGGAGCCATGCCGACTGACGACAACGCAGGAGACGGAGTCGCAGGGCGTCGCGAGCCTAGCAAGATCCACCGGACAGGCCCTAGCTTCGTCGGGGATCATCCGGTACTCGCCGGCCGGGGCATCTTCCCGGGCGGCGGGCGACCCCTGTGGGAGGGCGAACGATGAGCGAGAACCCTGCGGTGCGGATCGAACGCGAGGGCCCCGTCCTCACGGTGATCCTCAGCCGCCCCGCGGTCCGTAACGCCGTCGACGGCCCGACCGCCGCCCAACTCGTACAGGCCTTCCGTGAGTTCGACGCCGACCCTGACGCGGCCGTCGCCGTGCTGTGGGGCGAGGGCGGTACCTTCTGCGCCGGCGCCGATCTCAAGGCCATCGGCACGCCACGCGGAAACAAGGTCCTCGCCGACGGTGACGGGCCGATGGGCCCCACCCGGATGCGGCTCGGCAAGCCCGTCATCGCCGCGGTCTCGGGCCATGCGGTGGCCGGCGGCCTGGAACTGGCGATCTGGTGCGATCTGCGGGTCGTGGAGGAGGACGCCGTCTTCGGGGTGTTCTGCCGCCGCTGGGGCGTTCCGCTCGTGGACGGCGGCACCGTACGGCTGCCGCGCCTGATCGGGGAGAGCCGGGCCATGGACATGATTCTCACGGGCCGTCCCGTCCCGGCCCCGGAGGCGTACGGGATGGGGCTCGCCAACCGGCTCGTACCGGTCGGCGACGCCCGCCGGGCGGCGGAGCAACTCGCCCGGGAGATCGCGGCGTTCCCACAGCTGTGCCTGCGCCACGACAGGCTCTCCGCGCGTGAACAGCACGGCATGAGCGAGCCGGACGCCCTGGCCGCCGAATACCGGCACGGCATGGTGCCGCTGACCGAGGGGGAGACCCAGTCGGGCGCCGACCGGTTCGCGGGCGGCACGGGCCGCCACGGGAGCTTCGCTGACTGAACCGCGGAGCCTGCCCGTGCCCCGGCCCGCGGCTCTGCCCCGGGCCCGCGGCGGACCGGGCATGTGTCCGGGGGCATCGGGACCGGCTGTGGTTCAGGTCTTCGCGGCCGCCGGGGCCTTCGGGGCCGCCGGGGCCGCCGGGGTCTTCGGGGTCTTCGGGGCCGCCGGGGTCTTCGGGGTCTTCGAGGCCTTCTTGGCGGAGTCGAGGTGGGCGAAGACGACGACGTTGTCCTTGTAGTCCTTGGTCTTCAAGTCGAACTCGCCACCGCACGTGATCACGCGCAGCTGCGCCGACGGGGTGTCGTTGTAGACCCGCTCATTGGGGAAGCGCGCCTTGCTGAACATCTCCACCGAGTCGACCTTGAACGTGGCGACCTGGCCGTCCTTGCGGGTGATGTCGATCTTGTTTCCGGGCTTCAGCTCACTCAGCCCCACGAACACGGCCGGGCCGGTCTTGGTGTCGACATGGCCCGCGACGATGGAGGTGCCGCGTTCGCCGGGTGTGACACCCGCCTCGAACCAGCCCGCCAGATTCTTGTTGTTGGGTGGTGGCGCGTTGAGCTGTCCGGACGGGCCGATCTTCAGAGGGGTGAAGGGTGCGTTGACCGAGATCGCCGGGATGGAGATCCGCGTCGGGACGGAACGGGTCAGCGCCAGTCCGGAGGCATGGGGGGAGCCGGCCTTGTGGGTGGCGGGTGTGGGGGCGGCGGCCGCAGGAAGGGGCCGCGGTCTGCTCTCCCCGATGGCGTCGAAGGAGTTGTGGAGGAGCAGCGCGCCGAGCGCGACCGCCGTGGCGGGCCACAACAGGCTGCGACTGACGGAACGGGAGGAGGACGGTTGCCCGGGCGTCTTCGGATCGGGCGGCTGCTGCGCGGTCATGGGAAGTGCCTTTCGTGTACCCGGAAGAGAGTGGCGTGAGCGAGCGGCGGATCGGGGCCGTGGCGGCGGCAAGGTAATCGCCGCGGCCGCCGTCCGAGGGGGAC
>NZ_JBSGZO010000818.1:0-2028 GCF_053611045.1 Streptomyces sp. NPDC054841
GCCGAACGGCGGGTCGCCGATCGGGAGGTTCAAGATGTTCGCGAGTTCATGTACATCGCGGACGAAGGCGGCGTAGTCGGCGGGGTCGGTGACCTGAGGTGTCAGCATGTAGATCGACTTACTGTCCCACTTCACTGTGGACAGCAGCCAGGTGGCGACTCTGGCCGCACCAGCCGGGCGCACCACCATGCGCCCGGGCGCGCCCTCGTCAGGGCCGGTGCGGTATGCAAGGGCGATCCTGCCATGCACCACCGGCAGCAGCACATATGAGGAGGCGTCGAACAACCCGTGCGCTCGGGAGAGCTCCTTCAGTAGATCGCGGAAGGCGTCCAGACTGGCCTCGTCGGCGTGCCGCGATCCTGCGGAGGCGGCCACCAAGCCCTCGCTGGACGTACCGTCCCCGTGAACGACACCGCTGATCATGTGGGTGACGACCGTGCCGACCGGTCGCAGGGTTCCGTTGGGGGCGGTCAGGAAGGGTTCCGGGGCGGGTGTCTCGCGCAGCGACTGCCACTCGTCCCCGAGGTCGCCGCGAAGAGCCAACGTGGCCGTCCCGGTGGCCGGGCTGATGTGCAGCTGCGCGGGAGCACTCTCCGGTTGCAGGTGCACCACAATGTCGAGGAGCCTGCCAAGTACCGTGAGTTCCTCCTGCAGGGTTCGCAGTACCTCGCCACTTGGCGACATCTCTGGGTGAAAGAGGACCGGGGCGCCGGGCGCCGGCTCCCACAAAGGGAGGACGTGCTTGGCGACCGTCGCCAGTCGCCAGGCCCGCTCGGCACGCACGGCGGTGTCACGAAAGGCCTCTACGGCTTTCGTCGCGGAGGCTGCAGCACCGTTCAGTGCCTCGTGCAGCTTTTTCGCCTCGTCCCGGGCCCGGCTCGCGAGCGCACGGTCGCTCGGCGTGCCGGACTCCACAGTCCGTTCTGCGTGAGAGTGAACCCGCTGGCCCAGGCGCGCCATCTCGGTTGCCGAGACCGTGAGCTGTTCGGCATGCGCTTTCAGTGCTTCGGCAGTCGCCTGGAGCATGCGCGCCCGATCCGCGAGCCTGGCCATGGCAGCTGTGGTGCGCTGTTCGGGTCGCAGCCCGTCTGCGTCCTTGACGGCCTGCTCGGCTCGCGCGGAGATTTCCTTGATCGCAGCGAGGTGCTCTTCCGCCAGCTCATCGAAGGCGTCGAAGAGCTTGAGCGCCTCAGACTTGCTCGCCAACCAGGACTGCCACAGGCGGGCGACGACGTGGTCGGTCGTCTTGATGCTGCGGGGCAGCTGCCGGGTCTCCACCGGCGGCAGCGGGAGCGCCAACTCCGGGAGAGCTGACAGTCCGTCGGGCGTGAACAGCCCGATTTTGCCGTCCGGATCGGCCGGTAGGTGCATCACCGCCGCGCCGCCCAGAGCCTGGGCGGCCTCGAACAGCCGGGCCGCCAGCTCGACATCGCCGGTGGCGCTGAACAATGCTCGGTCGGCCCGGACCACCGTGTACTGGAAGGGGTCCCAGAGCAGCGCGCCGATCTTGGTGAACCGAGCCGGGTTCCCGGGCGCCGACACGGTCGTCCAGAACGGGCCGGTCTGCCCGGCGGGCGGCTGTGCGGCATGCGGGCGCAGTAGATCGAGAAGCTGGTGCGGCTGGTTCTGCGGCATCAGACTGCGGATTGTCCGGACGGTGCCGTCACGGTGACCGACGTCCTCGGACAGCACGTGCACTGTGCTGCGTAGTTCGAGGGCCAGCTTGGCCGCCCACGCCTTCAGGGTTCGCCAGGACCGGTCGCCGGGCAGTTCGTTCGGCGGTCGGCCGTTCCCCTCGTCCTGCTGCCCGGTGGGCGCACTCTGCGCCTCGTCGTCGAACTGCACTCCTTCCATGTCGACGGTTTCATCGTCCGCCAGCTCGAGAATGCGTGGTCCGTCGCCAGCCGCGGCCGACAGGTCGTCCGCTTCGTCGGACAGGACGGCGATCGCCAGTTCGCCGACTCCCTGAGGGCGGACTCGCCGGATGAGGCTGACGAGGTTCCTCGGGTCGTCATCGGGGTGCAGACG
>NZ_JBSGZO010000819.1:0-2028 GCF_053611045.1 Streptomyces sp. NPDC054841
GTCTTGCCTTCAGCTCCCGGCAACAGGCGGATCTCGGCGCTCAGTTCCTCGGGAGTCACGGGATGGGCCACCGAATGGTCGGCACCGGACGCCTTGAAGTACATGCCGACCGAGCCCTCGACGAACGGCAGCACCAGGTTGAGCACGGGAACGGTGCTGCCGCCCACCGTCATCAGCCGGCTCTCGATTCCGCCGAGCTGTTCCTCGGGTGCCGAGATCAGCGAAACCACGGCGCCACCGGCGCCGAGCAACCGTGCCGTGACCACACTGCCGCGGTCGCGCAGTCCGCCGTCAAGCGTCGGCAAGGTGGCGGGGAACGGCGACCCGTCGGTGGTCCGCCACTGCCCGGCCATCCCCAAGGAGTCCCGAACCACCACGTGGAGGGTGCCGTCCAGGCGTGCTGCGATCAGCGATTTCTGCCCCATCTCGGGGTAGCGGACTTCCCTGCCGCCACGCCGCTGCGACAGGTCACGGACGTGATTCTCCAGCACCTCATACGCCGCTGCGGTGGCTGGGGCCTTCCCCAGTAGAACGACCGTACGAACGGAGTGGCGATGGGAGTTGTTCCCGTGGATACCAGGGTCGGGCAGCTCCCGCAGCGGCAGGAGGGCGCCGTCCAGGAGCTCCTCGTGAATGCTGCCGTCGGATTGCACGGTCACCTGGAGCAGGTCGAACGGCCCGTCCTCGGCCACCTTGAGGATCTGGGCGGCGGCCTGCTTGTCACGGGTGGAGACGAAGGCGTGAGCGTTGCGCTGGACAACGGCCTCGCCCGGGGTCCGCAGGACACCCGTATGGTCGGTGCCTGGCAGTGAGCCGGTGTAGCCCGTCGGGACGATACCGTGCCAGGTCATCGGCTCACCGGTGCGCGCGTGCACCAGCCGCATCGCCTGGGCGTCGAGATCAACCACGATCCGGCCACTCCGAGGCGGGACAAAGTAGGGCATCCCGGAGCGTTGGGCCTCGCTGGTCGCCTGCTCGAGGAAAGTGTCGTAGTGCTGGTCGGGGATCGCGGGCGCACCCGGGGCAGTCAGCGGTGCCACCTGGACCCAGTGGACCGGCCGGGACATGGAGCGGGTGAACAGGGCCTTGGACATGGTGACCGGGGACTGCTGGTGCCGCCCATACTCGGGCCAGCCCGTATTGCCCAGAGGGGCGATCAGCCGCCCGAGCCCCGGCTGGTCGGGCAGCCGCAGGGCGGAGCGGTACTGAGGGCCGCCGCCGGCGATCAGGGTACTCGCCTCGTGGCGTACGAACAGGTTCTTACGGCCTGGTTGCGAGAGACGGCCCAGCGAGTCACCGGAGAGCAGCGTCTGCGCAACTTCCGGCGACGGTTCGATGGCGTACTGCCATGACTGGGGACCGGTGGTGCCGTCCGGGGCTGTGGAGGTGGGCTCCCCGAGGTCCTCGTCAAACTGCCAGTCGTAGCCCTCACGGGGCAGCGCGAACCGGAATCCGAGTTCACGCTCGGCCGCGGAGAGGTGGGCGAGGGCCACGAGCCGGTCCTGCAGGGCCAGCCCAATCGGCAATACCCGCACCGTCGGCTTGGAGCCGGACTTCTCGTTCAGGAGACCGCGGATGAGACTGCCGATCCAGAGGGCGAGGTCCGCGCCGTCCCCCGGGAAGGCCTTCTCAGGTGTGTCGTCCCAGCTGAGCATGGGCATGCCTGCTCGGAACCGCAAGGGGACGGTGATCAGTGGTGGGCCGAGCTCGGCGCCGTCCTCGGAGAATCGGTGGGTGAACTCCACATCGCTGGGCACCAGCGTGAGGCGCTGGGCAACGCCCTCCACCAGAAGATCCCGCACCAAGAAGCCACGCGGCCTGCCTCTCGACAACAACCGACCGTCCAGGGTCGGCAGACCGCCCTGTGCCTCCGGCGAAGGCCGGTCCATGGCTCGCCTGAACCGGCCGGCCACGCTCAGCCCGTCCCGGCCGTGAGTGGTGAGAGCGAAAACGTCGAACTGCAGCTGCAGATCCTCCGTCAATGCAGCAGCGTCGTCCAGCGGCTGCTCCTGCATACGTACCCTGGCC
>NZ_JBSGZO010000820.1:0-2021 GCF_053611045.1 Streptomyces sp. NPDC054841
GATTCCGGGTGTGCGCCCCTTCTGTCGGGCATCCCGCACGGGCGTCACACGGGGCCGGCCGGCGCGCTCTCCGCCCAGCAGACGATCAGGGATCCGGGGAACGGACCGGGAGTTGACGCTCCCGGCCACTTCCGCAGCCCCCTGCTCAGCCCTCGTCGGGCGCGGATCCCCTGGTCGTGGCGGTCTGTCGGAACAGCCATTCGGATTTCAGCTCGGCGTAGCCCGGTTTGATCACGTCATTGATCATCGCCAGGCGTTCGTCGAAAGGAATGAACGCGGACTTCATCGCATTGACGGTGAACCACTGCATGTCGTCGAGCGTGTAGCCGAAGGCCTCGGTGAGCAGCTCGAACTCACGGCTCATGCTCGTGTTGCTCATCAGCCGGTTGTCGGTGTTGACGGTGGTCCGGAAGTGCAGCCGGCGCAGCAGTCCGATGGGGTGCTCCTCGTACGAGGAGGCCGCGCCCGTCTGCAGATTGGACGTCGGGCACATCTCCAGGGGGATGCGCTTGTCCCGTACGTACGCGGCGAGCCGCCCGAGTTTCACCGTGCCGTCGTCCGCGACCTCGATGTCGTCGATGATGCGCACGCCGTGGCCGAGCCGGTCGGCGCCGCACCACTGGAGGGCCTGCCAGATCGACGGCAGACCGAAGGCCTCTCCGGCGTGAATGGTGAAGTGGTTGTTCTCCCGCTTGAGAAACTCGAACGCGTCGAGGTGGCGGGTGGGCGGGAAGCCCGCCTCGGCGCCCGCGATGTCGAAGCCGATGACGCCCGAGTCCCGGTAGCGGTTGGCGAGTTCGGCGATCTCCAGGGCGCGGGCGGCGTGCCGCATGGCGGTGAGCATGGCGCCGACGCGGATGCGGTGGCCGTTCTCGCGGGCCCGGCGCTCGCCTTCGCGGAATCCCTCGTTGACGGCCTCGACGACCTGTTCGAGGGTCAGGCCCGCTTCGAGGTGCTGCTCGGGCGCGTACCGCACCTCGGCGTAGACGACACCGTCCTCGGCGAGGTCCTCGGCGCATTCGACGGCCACGCGCTTCAGGGCCTCACGGGTCTGCATGACGGCGCAGGTGTGCGCGAACGTTTCCAGGTACCGCTCCAACGAGCCGGAGTCGGCGGCCTCGTGGAACCAGATGCCGAGCTTGTCGGGCTCGGCCTCGGGCAGCGCGTCGTAGCCCGTCTCGCGGGCGAGCTCGATGATCGTGCCGGGGCGCAGCCCGCCGTCGAGGTGATCGTGGAGGAGCACCTTCGGGGCACGGCGGATCTGGTCCACGGTCGGCCCCTCGGGTCCGGGGGCGGCTCCCCGGGAGGACACATGGGTGGTCTGGCTCGTCATTTTCGCACTCTAATCCCTACGCGCGTAGAGGGCATCTGCACGAACCGCCCGTCGATACGTAACAGTGACCGTGCGGACGGGTGGAGTACACCCGTGCTTCTGAGACTGTTCTGCCATGGCACACCACGCACTGTTCCAGCGACGGGGGCGGACGGCCGGCGCGGCCGGACCGGCGGGCACCCGGGTGGAGGCGAACGCGGCGCGAGAGGAGCAGCAGGAGATGCCTACGGCACTGGCCAGGCTCGGCCGCGCGGTCCGGCCTGCGGGCGGGGACGGCGGGGCCGTGAGCGGCGTGGTGCTGCTGCTGCCGGACGGCGAGCCGGAGTCGGCCCGCGGCCCGTCCACGGTGTCGCACGCCGCCGCGCTGCCCCTGGCGCGTTCGCTGGCCCGGGCGGGGCGCCGGGAGGGTCTCGTCGCACACGTCGTGCGCTACCGCGGACGCGGCTGGAACGGCCCGGACGCGCGCCTCGCGGCCGACGCGTCCTGGGCGGCGGACGAAGCGGTGCGGCGGTACGGCGATGTCCCGGTGTGCCTGGCCGGGCACGGCATGGGCGGCCGCGCCGCGCTGCACGCCGCCGGGCACGGCGCCGTCAACTCCGTACTCGCGCTGGCCCCTTGGCTGCCGGAGGACGACGTCGCGGCGCAACCCGAACCGGTGAAACAGCTCGCCGGGCGTCAGGTCCTGATC
>NZ_JBSGZO010000821.1:0-2017 GCF_053611045.1 Streptomyces sp. NPDC054841
GGCAGCGGCAACGGACTCCTGGGCAGCCGCCGGCGCCGGGCGGCCCTGACCTGGCGCGGCAGCGGAGGGCCAGGCTCCGGGCCGCTGGGCGGCGGGCGCACCGGAACCGGGGCTCGCGGCACCGGGCCAGGCGCCGGGCCGCTGGGCGACGGGCTGCTCCTGGGCGGGTGCCGGGGTCGCGGCCGGGGCCTGAACCTCCGGGGCAGCGGCACTCGGGGTGGGCGCAGCCGGGACATCGGGCTGCGTGGGCGCCGTATGGACGGGCTGGGTCTGGACCTGGGGCTGGGTCTGGACCTGGGGCTGGGGCTGCACCGGCTCGGGGGCGGCTCCTCCGCCCCGTACCGCCGCACGCGCGGCCGCCGGGCCGCCGCCCGGCACCATCGGCGGATGCGCCTCCGGCCCCGGCACGTATCCCATCGCGGGCCCGGTCCCCTGCGCCATGAACGCGGCTCCCGCGCCCCGCTCCAGACGGTCGATGCGGGCCTGCAGAGAACGCTCGTCGTCGAAGGCCGCCGGCAGCAGCACCCGGGCGCAGATCAGCTCCAGCTGCAGCCGCGGCGAGGTCGCGCCCCGCATCTCCGTCAGTCCGGCATTGACCAGATCGGCCGCGCGGCTCAGCTCGGCGCCCCCGAACACCTGGGCCTGCGCCTGCATCCGCTCGACCACGTCGACGGGGGCGTCGATGAGCCCCTTCTCCGCCGCGTCCGGCACCGCCGCGAGAATCACCAGGTCCCGCAGCCGCTCCAGCAGATCGGCGACGAAGCGCCGCGGATCGTTGCCACCCTCGATCACCCGGTCCACGACCTCGAACGCCGCGGCTCCGTCGCCCGACGCGAACGCCTCCACGACCGAGTCCAGCAGCGAACCGTCCGTATAACCAAGAAGGGACGTCGCCATGGCGTATGTCACACCGTCGTCGGCCGCACCCGCGAGGAGCTGGTCCATCACGGACATCGAGTCGCGCACCGACCCGGCCCCGGCGCGCACGACCAGCGGCAGCACCCCGTCCTCGACGGGAATGCCCTCCCGGCCGCACACCTCCGCCAGATACTCCCTGAGCGTCCCGGGCGGCACCAGCCGGAAGGGGTAGTGGTGCGTACGCGAACGGATCGTCCCGATGACCTTCTCGGGCTCGGTCGTCGCGAAGATGAACTTGAGATGCTCCGGCGGCTCCTCGACCACCTTCAGCAGGGCATTGAAGCCCGCCGAGGTGACCATGTGCGCCTCGTCGATGATGTAGATCTTGTACCGGCTCGACGCGGGCCCGAAGAACGCCTTCTCCCGCAGCTCACGGGCGTCGTCCACACCACCGTGCGACGCGGCGTCGATCTCGATGACGTCGATCGAACCCGGTCCGTTGCGCGCGAGGTCCCGGCAGGACTGGCACTCCCCGCAGGGGGTCGGCGTGGGCCCCTGCTCACAGTTCAGACACCGGGCGAGGATGCGCGCACTCGTCGTCTTCCCGCATCCACGCGGCCCGCTGAACAGGTACGCGTGATTGACCCGGTTGTTCCGCAGCGCCTGCTGCAGCGGGTCGGTGACATGCTCCTGCCCGATGACCTCGGCGAAGGACTCGGGACGGTAGCGGCGGTACAGCGCAAGGGACGACACGCATACGAGGTTATCGGGGCCCACCGACAACCGGCCCCGCCCGCCGAGAGCACCGCCCCTCCTGAGGCCCCGCTGCCCCCGCGGCCCCGGGCCTCCCCCACGGCAACCGACGCCCCCCGGAACGCAAAGCGCCCCCCACGCACCCGCCAGAGCCGACCTACCCTTGCTGCCTTCCGGCCCTGGGGGAGTTCAGTCAGATAGCGCCACGTGAGGGGCTCCGCACAGAGTACCTGATGGTGGGGGTGGGGAACGAGTTCGCGAGCACTCCCCGCCGTCATGTAATGTTCCCAGCGGAGGATTCGCCTAGAGGCCTAGGGCGCACGCTTGGAAAGCGTGTTGGGGGCAACCCCTCACGAGTTCGAATCTCGTATCCTCCGCCAGTGCCTCACCGGGCACGATGTCGAAG
>NZ_JBSGZO010000822.1:0-2002 GCF_053611045.1 Streptomyces sp. NPDC054841
CCTCATACTGGGCGTATTCGGGCGATCCGACAACGCAGCGAGGTGCCGTAGCTGTCGTCGTGCGCCCGCCGGGGATTACGGGACAGCCCTTAGTCCCCGTTCGCCAGCAGGTCGAATTCCTGCGCGTCGTGGGACGAGAAGACCCGGACCAGCCGCGGATGGGCCCGGCGCAGCGCCGTCAGACGTTCCAGCTGGTCCAGCCGCTGCTCGTGGTCGTCCGCGACCAGGCGCTGGTGGAGCGCGAGCGGGCGCGGGCAGCGCGGGCGGCGGAGGTCGATCTCGCCGTGGAAGAAGTACGCGTCGCCCGCGTGCAGCAGCCAGCGGTCCGGCTGCTGGACCGCGACCGCGCTGTGACCGCGGGTGTGGCCCGGCAGCGGTACGAGGAGGATGTCGGGGGAGCGCAGCACCCGCGACGCGGGGAAGCCCAGCCAGTCCGAGTCCGCGGTGTCATGGACGAACCAGTCGGCACCGTGCGCCCATTGGGCGGGCAGATAGCGGTTCATTTCGAGACGGGTGTCCCGGCGCATCGCCGCGCGGTACTCGTCGGCCATCACGTGCACGCGCGCGTGCGGGAAGTCGGCGAGGCCGCCCGCGTGGTCCATGTCGAGATGGGTGAGAACGATGTCCCGTACGTCGTAGGGGTCGTACCCCAGTGCCCGGATCTGGTGCACCGCCGTACGCGACAGATCGAGCATCGGCCGCATGGTGTGCCGGAACATCGCGCCGAGCCGCCGCGGATCGGAGACGTCGGCGGCGCCCAGTCCGGTGTCGACGAGGACGAGCCCGCTGCCGGTCACGATGAGCAGGCAGTGCGCGACGAGCGGGGCGCCGACGAGCGGACGCATGGGGGCGCAGTCCAGGTGGTGGATGGTGGTGGCGGAGCGTCGCTGGGGAGTGGGGATGGTTCGCACAGACATCTGCGCCTCCTGCTCACAGGGGGATACCCGGCGCGAGGCGGCCGGGCTGGGAGAGGATGGTGGCCGTGCTGAGTGGATGTGCGGGCGGACCAGTCGCTCGTGGCTCCGGTCCAGGAAGGCGGCCGTGCGGACGGTCTCGTCGTGTGAGATCGCTCCGTCCGTCATATCGCCGTGCCTCCACAGCAGTTGCGCCACTTACACCGTAAGTACGAGACAGGAGAGAAGCACTTACGCTGTAAGTCGTCAAGCGTTACCGCACGTAGCCACCCGAATGAGGAGCCGTCAGCATGGCCCAGCGATCGCGACGTGAACTCCCCGGCCCCCGCGAGCCATTGACACGGGACCGGATCGTCGGGACGGCACTGGTGATCATCGACGAGGCCGGCGTCGACGGACTCTCGATGCGGCGCATCGCGGCCCGCCTCGGGGTCCAGGCGATGTCCCTCTACAACCACGTGCGGAGCAAGGACGACATTCTCGACGGGGTCACCGACTTCATCACCACGGAGATGAACATGCCGCACCGGATGACGGGCGGCTGGGAGGACGGCATCCGCTCGATCGCGTACGCCTTCCGACAGGCGTCGCTGCGCCACCCGCGCGCGTGCGAACTGGTCCTCATGCGCCAGCTGTCCACGCCGACGGCGCTCGCGCCGGTCGACACGATGCTCGCGATGATGCTCGACCACGGCTTCGACGAGGAGACCGCGGTCCACGCGCTACGGCTGTTCATCTCCTTCCAGGTCGGCTCGCTGCTACGGGCAGTTCACGGCTCGGAGGCGCTGACCGAGAACAGCAACAACAACAACAACGGCAACGACGGTACGGCGGCGAGGGAAGCCGCCCGCACCGCATACTTCGCCGGCTCCGGCTTCCCGGCGGTGGCGAAGGTCGCGCCGATCCTCGCCGTGAACGACCACGAGGCGGAGTTCGCCTTCGGCGTCGAGCTGCTGATCGCGGCGCTGCGCGAACTCGCCCCGGCGGGCGCCCGGGACTGACCCGGCTCGGACCCGGCGCGAGACCGGCCTGCACGAGACCGGCCTGCCCGAAACCGGACCCGGGGCACGCGCCACCCGGCGTTCGGC
>NZ_JBSGZO010000823.1:0-2002 GCF_053611045.1 Streptomyces sp. NPDC054841
GGGCTGCACCCACTACGAACTGGTCGCCGAGCGCATCCGTGCCGCCGTGAGCGCGGGCCGTTCCGACGCCCTGCCGCCGGTCGTCCTGCACGGCTCCGCCGGGGCGGTCGCCGCCCAGGCGCTGCGCCGGATCGACGCCGGTCCCGCGCCCGAGGCCACCCCGAGCAGCCTGCTGACGGTGCTGCTCAGCGGGCGTGAGTCGCAGTTGCCGGAGCGGGCGCTGGGGTACGCGGAAGGCAGGCTTCTGGGCGCGGTGCAGCCGGTCACGCCCGCGCACTGAGGAGCGCGGCGGCGGGATCGGTCCCGTACCTCGCCCGGCCTGCGGTTCCGTGGATGTGCCGAGGGGTTTTGGGGCGGCTTTCCCGTTCTGTGCGAACTGGTGCCCGCCGTGCGGAACGTGAGTACGCTGCGAAGCATGACGGACCACCCCCGTGACGAGGGGCAGGCCGCAGAGCGACTGCCCGCGATCTGGACCGGCCGTGCCACCAACCGCCTCCAGTGGGTGCTCGCGGCCGCGGGTGCGGCCTGTATGGCACTGGGCATCGAGCTGGCCGTCGATTCGCCGTGGACGTCGGGCATCATCCCGCTGCTGATGTCGGTGATCGGCTGTGTCTCGGCCGGGCTGCTGATGCTCTTCGGGACGCTCGCCTTCGTCCATGTGGCGGTCAGGGTCGATCGCGACGCCATGGAGGTCCGCTGCGGCCATATGGGAGTACCCCGCAGGAGGATCCCGTTCTCGCAGGTCGTCGGTGCCGAATTCGTGCCGAGGGTCACCCCTCGTCACTGGGGCGGCTGGGGCTGTCGCTGGCGCCCGGAGAAGGGCACGGCCGTGATCGTCCGCCGCGGCGAGGGGATCGTCCTCACGCTCGGCGACGGCCGCACTTTCACGGTCACCGTGGACGACGCCGAGGCGGCGGTACGGGTGATCCGGGACCTTCTGCGGCCCGGGGCATCGGCGGGCACGACGACGGCCGAGGCCTGACGCGTCCGCGCCCGTGCCGGGTGGCGCCGACAGCGCCTGGTGCGTCGGCTCAGGCTCAAGCCGGGTGGCGCGTGCCGGGGGCCGTGTCCGTCGGACACGAGGCGGCCGGCGCGGAGAGAGGAAGCGGTTCCGGTGCCGGGCGAGCCGTGGCCAGACCCGCGAGGAGGCCCGCGCCCGCTGTGACAGGGGTGAAACTCAGCGGATTGCCGACGCTCGCGAGGGCGGCCAGCGCGGTGAGCGCGGCCCCCGCGCTCAGCACCACGGGTGTGGAGCGCGGCGAACGCCACAACCCGTACAGCAGCCAGCAGTACAGCGAGCCCAGCAGCAGCACTCCCACGGCGCCCTGTTCAGCCGCCTGCTGCAGTGCCGCGGAATGCGGCTTGCCGTCGGAGCCGGGCGACTGCTGCACGGTCGGGCTCAGCTCGCCGAACCGGTCGGGACCCGCGCCCAGCATCGGATGTGTCTCCGCGAGATCGACCGCGTCCCGCCACAGCTGTACCCGGTGCGGGGTGAGCCGGTCCTCCAGCGAGACGGTGAGTCCGGGCGGCAGCGCGTCATCCGCCACCGCCCAGGAACCACCCGTCACCAGTGCCGTGGCCAGTGCGAACCCGGCCAGAGCCAGTACCCGGCGGCGCATACGGGCGACCGCCAGTGAACACAGCAGGACACCCATCGCCGCGGTGTACCCCGCGTGCCGGCCCAGCGCGAGAGCCGTCCGCGGGGCATCTGTGGCGGGGCAGGCCGTGCGTGGGGCCCGGGGTGCGGGGCATCCGCGGCGGCATCCAATGGCCTCGGCGCGCGGCACGGTTCGTCTCCTAGGACGAGACCGTCCTGCCGGCACGGGGGACGCCGACACGGGGACGCGGGCGCGGGCGACTCCGGTGCCTGGTCCCGGTCCCGGTGCCTGGTCCCGGGCTCGGTCTCGAGACCGGGCCCGGCGCGGCCCGGCACAGGACGGACCCGCCGGTCACCGGCCCGCGGGCCGGTGAGGGGCGCCGGCCCGGTCTGCCCGGCCGTGAG
>NZ_JBSGZO010000824.1:0-1995 GCF_053611045.1 Streptomyces sp. NPDC054841
TCCCAGGGCGCGGCCCAGGTGCGGAACATGTGGCCGGACATCCTGGAGGCGGTCAAGAACCGCCGTCGCTTCACCTGGATCCTGCTCAGTCAGAACGCTCAGGTGGCGGGCTTCGACGGCACGACGCTCCAGGTCGGTTTCATCAATGCCGGCGCCCGCGACAACTTCGCGAGCAGCGGCAGCGAGGACGTGCTCAAGCAGGCGCTCGCCGAGCAGTTCAACGTCCAGTGGAAGGTCGAGGCGATCATCGATCCGTCGGGCGGCGCGGGTCAGCCTCCGGCTGCCTCCGGCGGTGGCAGCGGATTCGGCGGGGGTGGCGGATTCGGCGGTGGCAGCGGATTCGGCGGCAGGCCCGGACAGGCGCAGGCGCCCTCCGCGGCGCCCGCCGCGCAGGGGACGCCCCGCCCGGCTCAGCAGGCTTCGGCCGCCCCGGCCCCCACGCAGGCCCCGCAGCCGGGACCGGCAGCCCCCGAGCCTCCGCGTTCGGCGGCCCCGCAGTCCCAGGCCGCTCCGCAGCCGCAGCCCGTCGCGCCCGAGGACGACACCCCGGAGGAGGACGACCCGGACCTCGTGGACTCCGCGCTCTCCGGCCACGACCTGATCGTTCGGGAGCTCGGCGCCACCGTTGTGGAGGAATACACAAACGAGTAGGTACGGGCGCTTCGGCGGCCCGCACAAGGTCACGGTCGCCGCGCGGGCTACCCTGGCTGCCGTGAAGGTCCTCGTCATCGGCGGCGGCGCCCGCGAACATGCCCTGTGCCGCGCTCTCTCCCTCGATCCCGACGTCACCGCTCTGTACTGCGCGCCCGGCAACGCCGGAATCGCGGAGGTCGCCGAGCTGCTGCCGGTCGACGCGCTCGACGGCGCCGCCGTTGCCGCGCTCGCCACCGAGCTCGAAGCGGGCCTGGTGGTCGTCGGCCCCGAGGCCCCGCTCGTCGCCGGTGTCGCCGACGCCGTACGGGCCGCGGGCATCCCCTGCTTCGGCCCGTCCCGGGAGGCGGCCCAGCTGGAGGGCTCCAAAGCCTTCGCCAAGGAGGTGATGGCCGCGGCGAACGTCCCGACCGCCCGCTCCTACGTCTGCACGACGCCGGAGGAGATCGACGAGGCGCTGGACGCGTTCGGTGCTCCGTACGTCGTGAAGGACGACGGTCTCGCCGCAGGCAAGGGCGTCGTCGTGACCAGCGACCTGGAGCAGGCCCGCCGGCACGCGCTCTCCTGCGACCGCGTCGTCATCGAGGAGTACCTGGACGGCCCCGAGGTCTCCCTCTTCGCGATCACCGACGGCGAGACGGTGCTCCCGCTGCAGCCCGCCCAGGACTTCAAGCGGGCGCTGGACGGGGACGAGGGGCCCAACACCGGCGGCATGGGCGCGTACTCGCCGCTTCCCTGGGCCGATCCCAAGCTCGTCGACGAGGTCATGGCGACCGTGCTCCAGCCCACCGTGGACGAGCTGCACCGCCGCGGTACGCCGTTCTCCGGCCTCCTGTACGCCGGTCTCGCGATCACCAGCCGTGGCGTGCGGGTCATCGAGTTCAACGCCCGTTTCGGTGACCCCGAGACCCAGGTGGTCCTGGCCCGCCTCAAGACCCCGCTCGCGAGCGTCCTCCTCAACGCGGCGCGCGGCACCCTCGACGACGAGCCCCCGCTGAACTGGCGCGACGAAGCGGCCGTCACCGTCGTCGTCGCCTCGCACAACTACCCGGACACGCCGCGCACCGGCGACCCGATCGAAGGACTGGACGCGGTCGCGGAGCAGGACGCTCCGTACGCGTACGTCCTGCACGCCGGGACCAGGAAGGACGGCGACACGATCGTCAGCGCCGGTGGCCGTGTCCTCTCGGTGACCGCGACCGGCGACGACCTCTCGCAGGCCCGCGAGCGTGCGTACGCCGCGGTGAGCCGCATTCACCTGGACGGCTCCCACCACCGCACCGACATCGCCGCGAAGGCCGCGCAGCACTGACCCGCCCACCCGCGCGGCACCCGGCTCCCGGG
>NZ_JBSGZO010000825.1:0-1976 GCF_053611045.1 Streptomyces sp. NPDC054841
GGGCCGCCCAGCCCGCCACCGCCAGCACCCACACCGCGCCCGCCGTGACCCGGTCGGGCGCGCCGCGGGCGCGCAGCGCGGTGGCGGCCAGGCCGAGGCAGAGCAGCTGCAGCACGACCGGCAGGACCGCGAGGATGCCGGCGGTGCTGTCCAGCCCCGCCGCACCGGCGAGAAGGTCCGCGAGCGCCGTGTGTCCGGGCCCTGCGGCGGGGTGCGGCCTGATCCCCAGCAGCAGCGGCGCGGTGTGCAGCGCGGCGACGGTGGTCAGCAGCCCGGCGGCGAGCAGTACGGGGCGCAGCCGGTGCAGCGACACCGCCGCGCTGCACACGACGATCAGCAGCACGCCGGCGGTGACCGTGACCGGGGGCAGGGCGCGCAGCAGCTCGGTGCCGGACAGCCGCCCGGCGGTGACGTCCTCGGCCCGGGACAGCGGGATCCAGAACAGCCCGGCGGCGAGGCCGAGCAGCAGCCACAGCCAGGTGACCGGCCAGGACTCGTCCTCGTGTCCGGACGCCTGCTCGGGGACGTACACGGGGATCCCGAAGGCGGGGGTCGCCGTCTCGTGCACACCGCGCAGATACACGGTCTCGCGCGTCCAGTCGGAGTCGTGCTCCGCGCCCGCAGCCCGCCGCTCGGCCGCCTTGCGGGCCCAGGTCGTGCCGTACTCCTCGGCGCCGGTCCGGCGCCGCCGCAGCAGCCGGGCGGCACGGGCCGGCCCCGGTTCGCGCCCCGTCAGCGCCGCCCGTACGCCCGGTGCCGAGGCGACGGCCATCAGCGACATGGAGAACAGCATGGCGAGACCCGCACCGGAGATCCCGGCCGGGCCGAGCAGTACCGCCGCGCTGCCCAGCACCAGCGTGCACATCGCGCCCTGGAGCACGGCGAGCACGCCCGTACGCCCCTGGACGCGCAGCACTCCGATGTACAGCTCGACGAGGACGCGGGGCAGCGCGGCGGCGGCCAGCAGCCGCAGCACCGTCGTGCCGTGCTCGGCGTAGTCCGGGCCGAACGGGGCGAGGATCTGCGGGGCGAGGACGACGAGGACGACGACGACCGGAACGAGCAGCACCGCCATCCGCCGCAGCGCCCCGCGCACCCCGTCGGCGAGGCTGTCCGGGCTGTGCGAGGCGTGTGCGGTGAGGGAGGAGGCCATGTTGATGGCCATGAACTCCATCGTGCCGCCGACGGTGTAGGCGATGTAGAAGAAGCCGTTGTGCGCGGCGTCGAAGCGGACGGCGACCATCACCGGCAGCAGATTGATCATCGCCAGGGAGAACAGCGCCCCGACGGAGTCCCCGGCGAGGAACCGTCCGATGTCCCGCATCCGCGGTGGCTCGCGGTCGCGGTCGGCGGCGGCCTGCCGGGGGATGAGCCGGCGGAAGACCAGACAGCCGAGGGGCAGCACGGACAGGCCGATCGCCGCCGCCCACGACACGAAGACGCCGAGCACCGGCATGGCGGTGGCGAACGCGGCGAGCAGCAGCAGCTTGCCGATGGAGAACACGGCGTTGCCCACCGGCACCCACACCGCCTTGCGCAGCCCGGTCAGCACCCCGTCCTGCAGCGTCAGCAGCGCCCACGCGACGCACGAGGCGGTGAACACGAGCCCGGCGGTGAGGCCGCGCAGCGGGGCGTACGAGGGCCCCCAGAGGTCCAGCGTGACCAGGAACGCGGCACAGGCGACGCACACCACGAGCGAACTGACCGCGTACGCCCGCCACACCAGCGGTCCGGTGGCCCGCCCGGCCCGCGGCACGTACCGCACCACCGCGCCGATCATCGTGGTCGCGGTGACCGACGCGAGCAGCCGCATCGCCGCGATCGCCGCCGAGCCCTGTCCGACGGCCTCCTCCGTGTAGTACCGCGCGGCCACCAGCCAGAACCCCAGCCCCAGCGCGGCCGAGACCCCCGTGGACAGCATCAGCGCATAGGCGTTGCGGAACATCGAGTCCCCGCCGGCCGTTCCGTCGCCGACC
>NZ_JBSGZO010000826.1:0-1976 GCF_053611045.1 Streptomyces sp. NPDC054841
GTTCCACTCCCGCCGCCGCCGGATTCCACGGACACTCGCCCGGGGCCCTCACCTCAGCGCACCATGATCGAGCAGATCAGGCGCACCGGGTTCCGTCCGCCGGAGCTCGGCCATCGAGCAGGTAGGTGTCGACTGCGTCGTCGACACACGGACTGCCCATGATGTACCCACTGTGGCCGTCGCCGTCGCGGGTCAGGAGCACGCCGGAGTCCAGCTGCTCGGCCAGGCCCTGGGCCCACGGGTACGGGGTGGCCGGGTCCCGGGTGGTGCCCACCACCAGGATCGGCGGCGTTCCCGGAGCATTGACCGCGTGCGGGGTGCCGACCGGCTTGGCGGGCCAGTCCGCGCAGTTCAGCGCGTTCCAGGCGGCCTGCTCTCCGAACACGGGGGAGGCCTGCCGGAAGGAGGGCATCTCGGCCTGGACCTGCTCGGCCGATGTCACGGCAGGGGGAAGGTCCAGGCATTCGATCGCCGCGAAGGCCTGTCCGGAGAACGATGCGTCAGGGGCGTTGAACAGCGCCAGGTCCGCCCCGTTGCCGGCCAGCGCCTGCCCAAGGGCGGCCCGTAGCAGGGGCCAGAGCTCCTTGCTGTACAGCCCAGTCGATATCGCCGCGGTGGCGGTGTCCTTGTCGAGGATGCCCGCCTCGCCCGCCGGCAGTGGCGTGCGGTCCAGCTGCGCCAGCAGCTCGTCCAGGCGGTGCCGGGCCCCGGGCAGGTCGGTGCCCAGCGGGCAGTCCGCCCTGGTGGCACAGTCGGCCAGAAAAGCGTCCAGGGCCAGCTGGAACCCGGCGGCCTGCTCGCGCAGATAGTCCAGCCTGTTGACTCGGGGGTCGATGGCGGCGTCGAGGACCATCCGGCCGACCCGGTCGGGGTACTCCTCGGCGTAGACGGTGCCTATGGAGGTGCCGTAGGACACGCCCAGGTAATTCAGCTTGGCATCGCCCAGTGCGGCCCGGAGCACGTCCATGTCCCGAGCGGCCTCCTGGGTGGAGACATGAGCCAGCCGCGCCCCGGAGTCGGCCTGGCAAGCGGCGCCGGACTGCCTGTTGGCCTCGATCAATGCGGTGATCTCGGCCGGGTCGTCCGGCGTGGCGTCGAACGGGACGGCGTCGACCGGAGCGGAGTCGGCCGCCGGCGCGACGGGTCCGCAGCTTATCGCCGCGCTCCGCCCGACACCGCGCGGGTCGAAGCTGACGAAGTCGTACTGGGAGCGCAGCCGTGCGGTGGAGTACGTGTCCGGATTGTGCACGGTCTCGACACCGGATCCGCCCGGTCCTCCCGGGTTGTACACGAGAGAGCCGATCCGCTCGCCCGGATCGGTCGCCTGCCTGCGGGCAAGGGCCAGCTCGATGGTGCGCCCGCCCGGGTCGGCGTAGTCCAGGGGCACCTCCAGCCGTCCGCACTGGACACCGGTACCGCAGGGCTTCCAGTCGATCTTCTGCGTGTAGAAGGGGCGCAGCGCTGCCGATCGGGCGGGGTCGATGCTTGCTGCGGCGCCCTGGTGGTCGAGCGCCGGTGTGTGGATGAACAGCACGCTCAGCAGCCCTCCACCGGCGACCAGACCGACCAGCGCGGCCGGCCACGCGGGACCCCAACGCCCGCGGCGCGCTCCTGGAGCCCGGGTGTCGGCGACACGACCAGGCGGCGCGGCCGCGCCGGTCACGGTCCGGTGCAGGGCCCGTCTGAGCTTGGCCGTCCCGCGCCTGACGGGCCTGCTGCGGGTGGGGCGCACGGGAGGATCGCTGCCGTGGTGAGGGTCCGGCGCTTGGGCGGTCATGGTCGTTCTCCAGTCTCCGAGGTGGCCGCGGCTGACGGCCCACCCTTCGATGGAAGGCGACGGGGACCTTGCGGTTGAATTCCCGAAAAAGCGTGACTTGACATGGTTCTTGATCTCTGCGTCTTCGAGATCGCCCCAGGTCAGGGGTGCCCCAGGGTGCTTTCTGGGTACGCGGCAACGCCTCGGCCTTCCACCGAAG
>NZ_JBSGZO010000827.1:0-1974 GCF_053611045.1 Streptomyces sp. NPDC054841
CCACGCTGCGTTGTCGGACTCATCCAAGTACGCCCAGTACGAGGATGATTCTCCGCCTTGCGATCGCACGCACCAGACGCCGCGGGCCCCGCCCTCCGGGCGGACGGCGCTACTTTCGCAACACGCCCTAGGACGTCCTGGCCGGGGCCGCCGCAGGGGCGCGGTTCCAGTGCATCCGGGACCACGGCAGGGCCAGCCGGCTCCGGTCGGAGACCTCCCTCGGGGCGAGGTCCGCGATCCGTGCGGCCTCGTGGTGCCGGGCGTAGACGGTGTCGACGTAGCGGTGGCCGGTGTCGGCGGCGATGAAGAGGACCGTCCGCCCGGGGGAGCGCTCGCGTTCGTGGCGGGCGGCGAGGTAGCCGGCGCCGGTCGACAGACCCGCGAAGACAGCGTGCCGCCGCAGCAGGTCGACGCTTCCGGCCAGCGCCGCGTCGAAGGAGATCCAGTGCAGGGTGTCGTACAGCTCGTGCGAGACGTTCCCGAAGGGGATGGAGCTGCCGATGCCGGCGATGATGATCTCGGGGTCGGAGACATGTTCGGCGCCGAAGGTGACGCTGCCGTACGGCTGGATGCCGACGAGTTCGACGTCGGCCGGGCCGGCCTCGGGGGCCGCGCGCAGGTAGCGGGCGAGGGCTCCGGTGGAGGCGCCCGACCCGACCCCGCCGACGACGGTGAGCCCGTCCGCGCCGGTCGCCTCCCGGATCCGGTCGGCGACCGCGCGGTAGCCGAGGTAGTGGACGTCGTCGTGGTACTGCCGCATCCAGTGGTACTCGGGGTGTTCGGCGAGGATCTCGTGGATCCGCTCCACCCGCCGCTTCTGGTCGAGTTTGAGGTCGCTGCACGGTTCCATCTGCTCCAGCGTCGCCCCGAGTACGGCGAGCTGGGTGCGCAGCGTGCGGTCCACCGTCGTCGAGCCGACGATGTGACATCGCATGCCGTGCCGGTGGCAGGCCAGGGCGAGGGCGTACGCGTAGATGCCGCTGGAGCTGTCCAGCAGGGTGTCCCCGCGGCGTACCGCCCCCGTGTCCAGCAGGTGGCGTACCGCCGCCAGGGCGGAGACCACCTTCATCGTCTCAAAGCGCAGGCAGACGAGCCGGTCGTCGAGACGTATCAGGTCCGGCCGGCCGATCGACTCCGCGATGTGCTGGTCCATTCCAGATCTCCTTGGTGGTGGTGAAGGTCGTGAAGGTCCGGGTGGCGGGGATGCCGTGGGTGTCCAGGGCGCGCAGGCAGCTGCGCACGCGGTGCCGCAGGCCCGGTGCGGCCGGGTCGAACAGCACGCCCGCCACCGAGCCGCTGTGCGCGATCTGGACACCCGCCGCTCCGACCCGCCGGGCGATGCCGGCCAGCGCGTCGAACTCCGGGTGGCCGAGGACCTGTTGGCCGCGCCACGCGCTGGCGGTGGCGACCTCGCCGAGCAGTTGCACATCGCCGGTGGCCACCGCCCGGCGCAGCAGCGTGCGCAGCCGCTCGAAGGCCCGTACGTCGTCCTCGCCCGGCTCGTGCACGGGCAGGGCCAGGGTGTCCACGGGCGCGCCCCCGCCGAGGGCGCAGCCCACCACCACCAGCGGCGGGAGGGCTGGGCCGAGGACCTCCAGGACCCGGCCCTCCCGCTGGGCGAACAGCACCGGGCGGCCGTCCAGCATCAGCGGATCGCAGGCCAGCTCCGCGCGCACGGCCAGCCGGGCGACCGTGCCGGGGGCCAGCCGCAGCCCGTACGAGTCGGCGACCGCGCGCACGGTGGCGATCACGTCACTGGTGGAGCTGCCCATGCCCAGGCCCACCGGTATGTCACCGGTGAGCCGCA
The DNA here is from genome assembly GCF_053611045.1 of Streptomyces sp. NPDC054841. Lineage (NCBI taxonomy): Bacteria > Bacillati > Actinomycetota > Actinomycetes > Kitasatosporales > Streptomycetaceae > Streptomyces > Streptomyces sp. NPDC054841. Next base: position 1,808 of record NZ_JBSGZO010000827.1, read on the forward strand.
ACTCCCCGCCGCAGGGCGGCTGACCGGCCCGCTGCGCGCACTCGGCCGCCGCGAGGGCCGCGGCCTGCGCGGCCTTCGTACGGTCGGCGGGGACGACGGTGAGCGCCTCGGGCGCCGTGCCTGGCCGGCGGACGAAGTCGGCGCTGCTGCCGGGGGCGGCCATGGGG
>NZ_JBSGZO010000828.1:0-1970 GCF_053611045.1 Streptomyces sp. NPDC054841
CGGATACAAGACGCCGCATGCCTCCCTCACCCCGAGCAAAACCATGCCTGACCAGCAGAAATCAACGGATCACGTTCGGTTGAGATACGGCTTCTTACAACCAGTCACGGCATGAGCCTCACTTTTACTGGGAAGCCGTGCAGCGGGTCCTCGACGACTGCCTGACTGGTGACGAACCGGCCAAGGCCGTCACGGAAACACTGTTCGGGCTCTCAGCGTTGTCCGGCATCCTGCTCCAGGAACTGTCCGAGGCTACTGGCACCGACCAGGCCGAACTGCTCTCCCGGGTCCACAGTGCCTACCTGAATTCGCCAGGGCTGGACCGGGGCGGACACACCTGACCCTCGGGCGCGGCCGTCGAAACCATCCGCGAGCGGCCGGCCTTGTCGGGCCGGCTGCAAGGAGCCAAGCCCGGCAGCCACACGACCCCGTCAAGGCTTCGATCGGCGCCCGACTACGCGGAGCCCCCGGGCACCAAGGACACGGAGCTTGTCATGGCGCCTGCGCAGCTGACGGACCATCCCGATCTCGGTCTCACCCAGGTCCCGTCGGACCAGACAAGGATCACGCTGATTCCGTCGGACCAGGTCAGCGCCCACACCGCAACCCTCACCACCCTCGCAGCAGCCGCATTCGCCGGCTATCCCTGGTACGAGACCTGCGTCGAGGCGGCACAGCTCGTCAATCGCCTGTGCCACGATGTGACGAAGCCCGGCTTCACTCTGCTGGTGGCCAAGAATGCAGGCAGCACCGTGGGCTTCGCTTACGGGGTGTCCAGCAGCAGGCTGGCCTCGCTCGCCCAACAACTATCCCCTCTCGAACTGACGCCCTTTGAGCTGCGCGAACTTGCCGTCACTCCGCAGGTCCGTGGTCTTGGTATCGGCACTGCCCTGCACGACTGTCTTCTGGCCGCTGTGCCCCACCGTCCACGCTGGCTGGCCACCCACCCGTATGCCGCCCCTGCCCTGGCGCTGTACCGCCGACGCGGATGGCAGGTCAAGCACTTGTGGCCAGACTCTGGCGCGGACAGCAGCACACGACTGCTGATGCACCCCCCAGATAGCAACCTCCGCAAAGCAGGCTCGTCACGATATGTACGGCTTCGTCGTGCTTCCCCGGCGCTGGTGCGTGGAGCGCACCCTGAGCTGGCTGATGCGCTCGCGCCGTCTGGCCCGCGACTACGAGACGCGGCCCGCCACCAGCGAAGCCGTCGTGCAGTGGTCGATGGCCATGCTCATGGGACGCCGCCTGCCCGCGGCCGCGACACGGTCATCCCGCCGGGCACCGCCGTGTGAACAGGCCCGGCCGGTCCTCGGCCAGCCAGCCCCTCGCCACCAGCCGCTTCGCCTTGACCCGCACACCCTCGACCTTTGCGGGCACCAGATCCAGGCCCAACCGGGCAGCCAGGTGTTTCGCGCGCAGCCCCCTTGCCCGACTCCCCATCCAGCACGGCCAGCAGCCGCCGGTAATCCGGCGCAAGCACCTGCTCGGTGACACCCTGAACCGCCAGTCAGGGACCACCGACCCGGCCACCGGCTCCTTCACCACGGCCGGAACCGGTGCCGGCCGGACCGGCTCTTCGGGCACAGCACCCCTGGCCAGGGCCTCGGTCAGCTCCGCCAGTGCGACGACCCGTCGCTCCAGCACGGCTTCCGCCTCGGCCAGCTCGACCAGAGCCCGGTCCACCTCGGCGCGCAGTTCCTCCACCCGCACCCGGGCAGCCGTCTCCCGAACCTCCAACAGCCCCATCACCGACGGCACCTGAACACCTCCCCGACGAAACAACACGATGTGTCATCCCTGTCGCAGGACTGCCAGCACCATGCCTGACCAGCGAAAACACGGAGAACACGTTCGGTACGACAACGGCTTCTGAGCTTGATCATTAACCTCGCTGCTGTTTCAGGCGGACGTGTTCGGTGAGGGTTTCGATTCGTTTCACGGTCTTCCCAGGCTCGTGACGTGGGGCT
>NZ_JBSGZO010000829.1:0-1968 GCF_053611045.1 Streptomyces sp. NPDC054841
GCCGGCAGGGGGTACGGGGCACAGTTGGTCCCGGGGCAGAGCCCCGTTACGGAAGCGCCAGCATCCGCTCGAGCGCCAGCTTCGCGAAGCTCTCCGTCTCGCGGTCGACCTGGATCTGGTTGACCAGGTTGCCCTCCGCCAGAGACTCCAGCGCCCACACCAGGTGCGGCAGGTCGATGCGGTTCATCGTGGAGCAGAAGCAGACCGTCTTGTCGAGGAAGACGATCTCCTTGCCCTCGTCCGCGAATCGATTCGCCAGACGGCGCACCAGGTTCAGCTCGGTGCCGATCGCCCACTTCGAGCCGGCCGGGGCCGCCTCCAGCGCCTTGATGATGTACTCCGTCGAGCCCACGTAGTCCGCCGCGGCGACGACCTCGTGCTTGCACTCGGGGTGGACCAGCACGTTCACGCCCGGGATGCGCTCGCGGACGTCGTTCACGGAGTCGAGCGAGAATCGGCCGTGCACGGAGCAGTGGCCCCGCCACAGGATCATCTTCGCGGCACGCAGCTCCTCCGCCGTCAGCCCGCCGTTCGGCTTGTGCGGGTTGTAGACGACGCAGTCGTCCAGCGACATCCCCATGTCGCGGACCGCGGTGTTCCGTCCGAGGTGCTGGTCCGGCAGGAAGAGGACCTTCTCGCCCTGCTCGAAGGCCCAGTCCAGCGCTCGCTTCGCGTTCGACGACGTACAGATCGTGCCGCCGTGCTTGCCGGTGAAGGCCTTGATGTCGGCGGAGGAGTTCATGTACGAGACCGGGACGGTCACGTCCGCGACACCGGCGTCGGTGAGGACGTCCCAGCACTCCGCGACCTGCTCCGCCGTCGCCATGTCGGCCATCGAGCAGCCGGCCGCGAGGTCGGGGAGGACGACCTTCTGGTCGTCGGAGGTGAGGATGTCCGCCGACTCGGCCATGAAGTGCACACCGCAGAAGACGATGTACTCGGCCTCCGGGCGGGCCGCCGCGTCCTTGGCGAGCTTGAAGGAGTCGCCGGTGACGTCAGCGAACTGGATGACCTCGTCGCGCTGGTAGTGGTGTCCGAGCACGAAGACCTTGTTCCCGAGCTTCTCCTTCGCCGCGCGGGCGCGCTCCACCAGGTCCGGGTCGGACGGGGAGGGGAGATCTCCGGGACACTCGACGCCGCGCTCGCTCTTCGGGTCGGCCTCGCGGCCGAGCAGCAGCAGGGCGAGCGGCGTCGGCTGGACATCCAGGGGTTGGGCGGTGGTCACGTCACGCACCCTTTCTGTTCTCTAGCGATTTAGCGCGGCGATAGCCGCCCCAGTGGAGCCGGGGCTCGTACCGGGAAGCCTTTTCGTCTATATGACGCTATCTATCATAACTGCTTCACGTCAGTTTGACGATGGCCATTGTGTCGATGTGACGCAATTCCCGGACGCCCGGCCGTCACTCCCGGCCGTCACTCCTGGCCGTCACTCCCGGCCGTCCACAGGTCGGTGCCCTCACGGGAGCGCATGTGCGAGCATGAAAGGGAAAGACTAGGGCTCGCCCGGAATGAATCCCGGGCCCCGCCGGTTGCAACCGTCGGCAAGCAGTCTCCGTACAACCCGGGAGAGAAGCAGATGTCCGTATCGGACGAGACCACCACCGTGAGCGACGGCATCCTCCTGTCCGACGCCGCCGCGGCCAAGGTCAAGGCCCTGCTGGACCAGGAAGGCCGGGACGACCTGGCGCTGCGCGTCGCCGTTCAGCCCGGCGGCTGCTCCGGCCTGCGCTACCAGCTCTTCTTCGACGAGCGCTCGCTCGACGGCGATGTCGTCAAGGAGTTCGACGGCGTCAAGGTCGTCACCGACCGTATGAGCGCTCCGTACCTGGGCGGCGCCTCGATCGACTTCGTGGACACGATCGAGAAGCAGGGCTTCACGATCGACAATCCGAACGCGACGGGTTCGTGCGCCTGCGGCGACTCCTTCAGCTGAGCCGATGACATCGCCGGAGGGCGGCGGCCCGGGAC
>NZ_JBSGZO010000830.1:0-1965 GCF_053611045.1 Streptomyces sp. NPDC054841
GAGCCTCGCTCCGTGCCGGGCGGCGTGCGTCAGGCAGAGGTCAGGCAGAGGTCAGGCAGAGGTCACGCGGCGGTGTAGGGGCGGTCGCGGCGCGCGTCGTGCAGGACCGCCGCCCACCACTGGAGCTGGTCGAGGAGGACCTTCGCCGCCCCGTTCGGGCCCTCGGGATCGATGAGGGTGCCGTCGGCGGAGAACAGTTCGTAGTAGCGGGGGAACGAGACATAGTCGCGGACCGTGTGCGCGTGCAGCTCGCCGAAGACCTGCCGCAGCTGCTCGATCGCCAGCAGGCCGCCGCTCGCGCCGCTGTAGCCGACGAAGCCGACCGGCTTGGCCTGCCACTGGGTGAAGTGCCAGTCGATCGCGGACTTGAGGGACGCCGGGAAACTGCGGTTGTAGTCGGGCGTCACCACGACGAACGCGTCGGCCGCGTCGAGCCGCCGGGTGAGCTCCGCCATCGTGCCGGGGCGGGCCATGCCGGGCTCCAGCGCCGGCGGGACGGGCGGCAGCTCCAGTGGCAGCTCCGTGTCCGCCAGATCGATGAGGTCCACCGCGAAGCGGCCGTGGTGCCGGGCCTGTTCGGTGAACCAGTTCGCGACGACGGGTCCGAACCGGCCCTGCCGGACGCTGCCGATGATCACTGCGAGGTTGAGAGTCCGTGAGGTCATGGCTCCAACCTGGCGGGCTGCGCGAAGAGCAGGAAGGCCGGGCCCGGACTGGTAGTGGCAGGGCCACCATCCGCGGCGGCCCGGCTGTTACGTTCGAAGGGTGAGCGACAACGAACTGGGTCTGTTTCTGCGCAGCCGCCGGGAAGCCGTCACTCCGGCCGAGGTGGGGCTGCCCGCGGGGCTGCGCCGCCGCACCCCGGGCCTGCGCAGGGCGGAGCTGGCCACGCTCGCCGGTGTGAGCGTCGAGTACGTGACCCGGCTGGAGCAGGGACGCGACCGCCGACCGTCGCCGCAGGTACTGTCCGCGCTGGCCGAGGCGCTCCGGCTGCCCCCGAGCGCACGCATCCATCTGCACCGGTTGACCAAGGGCGCCGACGGCGGCTTCAACTGCATGGGCGGGGCGCTGCCTGCCCGCACCGTCCGGCCCACCGTGCAGGCCCTGCTCGAACGCCTGGAGCCCGCCCCCGCCGTACTGCTCAACCGGCTGAGTGAGATCCTCTCCTGGACGGACGGGTACGCGCGGCTCGCGGGCCCGGTCGGCCTGCTGGACGGCGATCCGCCGAACCTCGCCCGCTACGTCTTCACCGACGCGCGGGCACGCACCGCGTTCCCCGACTGGGACCACGCCGCCGACGAACAGGTGGCCGCCCTCAAACAGGGGCCGTTCCGCGCCGACCCGCATGTCGCGGTCCTCGCCGACGAGCTGACGGTCACCGCCGGGGCGGACTTCACCGGACGTGTCGACACCGTGCCCGGCCTCCCCAGGTCCAGCGGCATCACACGGCTGCACCACCCGCAGGCCGGCGAGCTGCGCCTCGCCTACGAAACGCTCGAACTGCCCGCCGACGACGATCAGCGCCTCCTCGTCCACCTGCCGGCGGACGAGGCCACGTCGGCGGCGCTGGACCGTCTCACCGGGCGGCGGCCGGGGGCGCTGCGGGCGGTGTCCGGCTGACGGGCGTGGTGCCGAGGTAGGCGTCCCGCACTCTGGGATCGGCCCGCACCTCGGCCGGGCTGCCCTCGGCGAGCACCTCGCCCAGGTCGAGGACGACGACGCGGGCGCACAGCTCCATCACGAACGCGACGTTGTGCTCGACGAGCAGCACCGCGCAGTCCTCCTCATCGGCCATGTGCCGTACCACAGCAGCCAGTTGGGCGCGCTCCTCGGCGGACATGCCGGATGCGGGTTCGTCCAGGAGCAGCACTTCGGGCGGGTCGGCCAGCGCACGGGCCAGCTCGACCATGCGGGCCCGGCCGACGGGGAGCCCGCCGGCGTACGTCTGCGCGAGTGCGTCGAGGC
>NZ_JBSGZO010000831.1:0-1961 GCF_053611045.1 Streptomyces sp. NPDC054841
GGGGTACGGCGTACCCCCGCACAGGGGCGTGGGCGCGGCGGCGGGCCGGACGGGAGCCACTGGTCGCCGAGCGCCTGCGCCGTCACGGGACGGTGAAACCCCCGAAGACGAGCCGACCGGCGGTTCGTGAGCCGCCCCCGCCGCCCCTGCCGGCGCCGTCGGCGCCGTCGGACCTGGATCCGCCTTCCTCTCTCCGTCACATTCCCTCAACTCCCTTGATCCGAGAGGCGACTGACGCGGCACGACCGAACGCTGGTTCCTCAACTCGGAACGATTTGCCGATCTTGACGGGTCTCGGACATTTCAGGGCCGTCAAGGCAGTGTCCTAAACACAGGTCACTCGGTTAGATGAGTGTGGACACCAGAACGCCCCGGCCCGGGTTCGACGAGCAGCTCCCCTTGAGCATGGTCAAGGTGAACTGCGATCCCGCGCAGGTCATCGTGAACCACGCCAGCTTCCGGGTGAGACTCGGCCCGAGCCGGACCACACACCCCGCGCGAGGCACGGCGGACACCGCCAGGATCCCCGCCTTCAGTGGCGCAGGAGCGACGGGGCGGCGCCGTGCGCCCGTCGTGTGGAGCGGGAAGTCCGCTCCGGGCGACCCGGGCGCCACCGGCCTGCTGCAGGCCATGCGCAGCTCCGGGGCGGTCACGCACGCCGGAGGAGGCTACGACGGCGGCGCCGCCACCCAGGTCATCCCCCGCGTCGACCTGGCCTCCGACACCATGCCCACGCCCGTCATCGGCGCCCAGGGCGGCCGCCACGGACGACCACGACCACTGCTGCCGCCGATGCGACAGGCGGAGGGCGCGTACGACGCGTACGAGCCCTACGGGCAAGAGGCCGAGGAAGAGCCCGACTTCACCTACGACATCGGCGAGCGGCCGCCCGCTACCACCGCGCAGGGCGCCGTCCGGCACGCCTACTACCCCGGCCGCCGGATGAATCTCGGCGTCGTACTGCTCCCGCTCCGCGTCTTCCTCGGCTTCATCTCGATCTACGCGGGCATGGGCAAGCTCTGCGACCCCGTCTACTTCGACGGCGGCGAGCGCGGCTCGATGGTCAAGTGGCTGACCTCCCTGGAGCCCTGGGCACTCGCCGAACCGCTGCGCGACTTCGCGCTCTCGCATCCGGTCGGCGCCGGACTCACCGTCGCGTTCCTGCAGGTCGTCGTCGGCGTACTGACCGTCCTCGGCCTCTGGCAGCGCGTCGCGGCCGTCGTCGGCGCGCTGCTCTCCGCCGCACTGATCATGACCGTCACCTGGCGGACCGTCCCGGTGTACGACGCACCGGACATCATGAACCTCGCCGCCTGGTCCCCGCTGATCATCGCCGGCGCCCCCGTCTACTCGGTGGACGGGCGACTCGCGGGCGAGGCCTGGCGGAAGCTCGGCCCCCGCTCCGAGCTGTGGGAGCTGCGTCGCCGGGTGCTGCGGCGCGGCGGAGTCCTCGCCGCCGTCGTCGTCGGCCTGACGCTGCTGATCGGCTCGATCCTCGGCGGCGCCGTACGGTCCACGGAGCTCGTGACCGTACCGGGCCCGAACGTCGACCCGACCAACCACCTCCCGGGCGCCCCGCTGCCGAGCGAAACGGGCGGACGCAGCCCCTCCAGCGAGGCGAAGCGGCAGCCCGAGCCGTCGAAGAGCGAGACGAGCAGCCCCTCCGCCGAGAAGGCCGAGCCGTCCCAGACGGCCGGCGAGACCGCACGCGTCGGAGAGTCGGGCAGCCCCAGCCAGTCCCGGGGAACCGACGGCCGGCAGTCCCCGACGCAGTCCGAGCCGGTGAACCCGCCGTCCAGCAGCTCCGGCCCCTCCTCGTCCGGTGACGGCGGCGCCTGGAGCGGCGGCAGTGGCGGTACGGGCGGGTCCGGCGACGGCGGCTCCGGCGGCGGAGGTGGCAACGGCGGAGGTTCGGGCGGCAACCGGAACCCGATCGGCGGCCTCCTGGGCTGACGCCCGAC
>NZ_JBSGZO010000832.1:0-1948 GCF_053611045.1 Streptomyces sp. NPDC054841
CCGGCTCCCTCTCGGGAGCCGGGCCCTCGTACGGGCGGTACGTCCTAGTCCAGGTAGTCGCGCAGCACCTGGGACCGCGACGGGTGGCGCAGCTTCGACATGGTCTTGGACTCGATCTGACGGATGCGCTCACGCGTCACGCCGTAGACCTTGCCGATCTCGTCGAGCGTCTTCGGCTGGCCGTCGGTGAGGCCGAAGCGCATGGAGACGACGCCCGCCTCGCGCTCCGAGAGCGTGTCGAGCACCGAGTGCAGCTGCTCCTGAAGGAGCGTGAAGCTGACCGCGTCGGCCGGGACGACCGCCTCGGAGTCCTCGATCAGGTCACCGAACTCGCTGTCGCCGTCCTCACCCAGCGGGGTGTGGAGGGAGATCGGCTCGCGGCCGTACTTCTGGACCTCGATGACCTTCTCCGGGGTCATGTCGAGCTCCTTGGCCAGCTCCTCCGGGGTGGGCTCACGGCCCAGGTCCTGGAGCATCTGGCGCTGCACACGCGCGAGCTTGTTGATGACCTCGACCATGTGCACCGGGATACGGATGGTGCGGGCCTGGTCGGCCATGGCGCGGGTGATCGCCTGACGGATCCACCAGGTGGCGTACGTGGAGAACTTGTAGCCCTTGGTGTAGTCGAACTTCTCGACGGCGCGGATCAGACCGAGGTTGCCCTCCTGGATCAGGTCCAGGAAGAGCATGCCGCGGCCGGTATAGCGCTTGGCGAGCGAGACGACCAGGCGGAGGTTGGCCTCCAGCAGGTGGTTCTTGGCGCGGCGCCCGTCCTCGGCGATGATCTCCAGCTCGCGCTTGAGCTTCGGGGCGAGCTTGTCGGAGTTCGCCAGCTTGTCCTCGGCGAACAGACCCGCCTCGATGCGCTTGGCCAGCTCGACCTCCTGCTCGGCGTTGAGCAGGGGGACCTTGCCGATCTGCTTGAGGTAGTCCTTGACCGGGTCGGCGGTGGCACCGGCGACGGCGACCTGCTGCGCGGGAGCGTCGTCCTCGTCCTCGTCGGACAGGACGAAGCCCTTGCTCTCGCCCTCGGTCTCCTCGTCCTCGCCCTTACCGGGCTGGACCTCCTCGAGCAGCTCCTCGCCCTCGATGCCCTCGTCGGTGTCCTTCTTGGCGGCGGTCTTCTTGGCGGCCGCCGTCGTCTTCTTGGCGGCGGTCTTCTTGGCCGCCGTCGCCTTCTTGGCCGCGGTCTTCTTCGCGGCCACCTTCTTCGCGGGCGCCGCGGTCTCGTCGGCCGTGGCCGCCGTGATCTCGTCGGTCATGGCCGCCGGTGACGCGGTGGCGGCCGCGACGGTCTTCGCCACGGTCGTCTTGGCCGCGACGGTCTTGGTGGCGGTGCGCTTTGCCGGGCTCTTAGCTGCGACGCTCTTGCGGGTGCGCTTGGGCGACTCCGCGGCACTGACCATCAGCGTCACACCCTCTTCCTCGAGGATCTGGTTGAGGCTGCGCAGAACATTCTTCCACTGGGTTGGCGGAATCTGGTCAGCCTCGAAGGCCCGACGCACGTCATCGCCGGCGATCTGCCCATCAGCCTTTCCCCGCTCGATGAGCGCCATCACAGACTCGGACTCGGCGATCTCCGGCGGGAGCGTACGGGATGTGCTGGCCGACACGAACAACCTCTCGGAACGATGGAAAACGGCTTCCGGCCCCGCCCATGATCGGGCCGGAGCCGACGACCGCCGGTTGGGGATGTACCGACGGCGCGGGCTGGGCCTCAGAGCTGCACAGCGCCATGAACGGCGTCTGTATTCCCTCCTCGGCTGTCACCTCTTAGGTCATCGCACTGTTTCGAGGAGTGTTACGCCCAATCCGCGTGGCCCGAGTCACACCTCATTTGCGACAAAACGACCAGATGGGGAATTCACTCCGCAATCGCCCCCACATCCGTGGCGCCCGGCCCCGGGGTGCGGGGCCCCCCCCAGGGGGACCCGCGGGAACCCCCCGC
>NZ_JBSGZO010000833.1:0-1943 GCF_053611045.1 Streptomyces sp. NPDC054841
ACGCGGGCGTCCGCGCGGTGATGAGCGGCCACCTGCTGGTCCCCGCCTACGATCCCGATCTGCCCGCCACCCTGAGCCGGCGCGTCCTGGACGAACTGCTGCGTCAGGAACTCGGTTTCGACGGCATCATCGTCACCGACGCCATCGAGATGGGCGCCGTGGCCGACCTCTACGGGATCGGCGGGGCCACGGTCAGAGCCGTCGCCGCCGGTGCCGACGCCGTCTGCGTCGGTGGCGAGAACGCGGAGGCGGCCACCGCCCGGCAGCTCGTGGACGCTCTCGCGGACGCCGTCGTATCGGGGGATCTTCCTGAGGAACGGCTCGAGGAAGCGGGCCGCCGGATCCGGGAGTTCGCAGCCTGGTCGACCGGCCTGCGCCCGGCCCATGCCGCCGACTGGGACACCGGCGGCATCGGCTTTGCGGCCGCCCGCCGGGCCATCCGCCTGCACGGAGCCGTACAGCACCTCCTGCCCCTGGTCAACGCACCGCACGTCGTGGAGCTCGTGCCCACCACCAACCTGGCCATCGGCAAGGAGACCCCCTGGGGCGTGGCCACCCCGCTGTGCGAACGGCTGCCCGGAACAACCTCTGCCCGGGTGCGCCGCGAGGAGCTGCGGTCACCGACCACCGCCCTGGAGACGCACGCACTGGCGCCCGCCGCGGGGCGGCCTCTGGTCGTGGTCGTCCGCGACGCCTCCCGGCACGCGTGGATGGCGCACGCCCTCGCCGACCTCGTCGCGGCACGTCCCGACGCGATCGTCGTGGAGATGGGCCTGCCGGGCGCCGCTGTCCCCGGAGCGGCTCAGATCTTCACACACGGCGCCACCGCCGCGTCCGGGGTGGCCGTCGCGGAGGTACTGGCGGGTGCCCATTAGTGCAGATGAAGGGGCAGCTTCCGTATGCATAGGAGGCATTGACGGTCACACTCAACTCTTCCCTGCGTACCGAGAGCGCTCTCGCATCCGTCCCTCCACGCAGGGAAGTCTCATGCCCCCGTGCAGGTGTAGTCCCGGTTGCGCCACAGGGACACGGGGTCTGGGGACTCCCCGTAATCAGGCCGCTCCTCCTCGTGGGCCACGGCGCCGAGGTCATCGTCGCGGAATCCGGCGCGTCGATCGATGTTCCGCCCAACGGACCCTGTGTTCAGTGAGCCGACGGGGAAGCAAAACCACGGCCGACAGGCGATGAGTCCGGATCAGGAGCCGGCAAGAAAGGACAGACGCACCTTTCGCTCGGGATTGTCCTTGTTGGTGTCCACCAGACAGACGGACTGCCAGGTGCCGAGCTGCAACCGGCCGCCGACGACGGGCAGCGTGGCGTGCGGCGGCACGAGTGCCGGCAGGACGTGGTCGCGGCCGTGGCCCGCGCTGCCGTGCCGGTGCTGATAGCGGTCGTCGGCGGGGAGCAGGACATGCAGCGCGGACAGCAGATCGTGGTCACTGCCGGCACCGGTCTCGATCAGGGCGATCCCGGCAGTCGCGTGCGGCACAAAGACATTGAGCAGGCCGTCGCGGCCCGTGGCGGTCTCGTCGAGGAATTTCTCGCACTCGCGGGTCAGATCGGTCACGGCCTCGACCGTGCCGGTGGCCACATTCAGGACTCGGGTGATGAAGGCTTCGGGCATGCCTTCATCCTCTCGCCCACCCTGCAAGATCGCGCGGGCGGCCGACGAGACACCGTTGACCCGTCACTGAACCGGTCGCTCGGTTCTGCGCCATGTTGCGTACGGCCCTGCTCACCACTCGCGGTCACCTCGACCTGCTGCGAGTGGCCTCCGCCGCGTGCTGCCGTGGCTGCTGACGCCTTCTCAGTCTCAGCGCGTGAAAGCGTGCCCGACGCGCATCCCCCGCAGGTCCGGAGGAGACCTGCCGTAGCCCTCGCGACGCCGCAGCCCCCGCCGCACGTTCGTGCCGGACGCACCGATCCGCGGGCCGGCCGAGGAG
>NZ_JBSGZO010000834.1:0-1930 GCF_053611045.1 Streptomyces sp. NPDC054841
CCAGGGGCCTGCGCCTGTGGGGATGCGGGCCCGGGCGGGGGCCCGCGCCCACGCCGCCGGCCGGTGCGGAACCGGCCGGCGCGTGGGCGGGGGAGTTGAGCAAGGTCATCGACGGATCACCCGGAGACGGCCGCGGCCCAGCCCTTGGCGAGGGTCTCCTTGGCCTTGGCGGTCTGCTGCTCGGTGGGGAACTTCGGTGTGCCCTCGACGACCGGCAGGGCCGCGGCGGCGGCCTTGTCGATGGTGCCGTCGGCGGTCATCGCCGGCATCAGCACCGGGCGGGCGTGGCCCTTGAGCCAGAGGTTCTGGCCCTCGGCGCTGTAGAGGTACTCCTGCCACAGGCGCGCGGCGGCCGGATGCGGGGCGTCCTTGTTGATGGCCTGCGAGTAGAACTGGGCGTAGATGCCGTCGGAGGGGACGACGGTCTTCCAGTCGATGCCCTTGGGCTTGAACTGCTCGGCGTAGCCGGAGTTCAGGTAGTCCCAGTCGATCGTGATCGGGGTCTCGCCCTTCTCGATCGTGGCCGGGGTGGACTCGACGGGGTTGAAGTTGCCGTTCTTCTTCAGCTTCCCGAAGAAGTCGATGCCGGGCTGGATGTCGTCGAAGGAACCGCCGTTGGCGATGGCCGCGGCGTAGACACCGCCGAAGGCGGAGCCGGACTTGGTGGGGTTGCCGTTGAGGGCGACCTTGCCCTTGTAGTCGGGCTTGAGCAGGTCGGCGAAGGTCTTCGGGCAGACCTTGATGGCCTTGGCGTCGCAGCCGATGGAGACGTAGCCGCCGTAGTCGTTGAACCAGCGGCCCTGCGCGTCGCGCTGGGTCTCGGGGATCTTGTCGAAGGCGGTGACCTTGTACGGGGCGGTGAGGCCCTGGGCGCCGGCCGCCTGGGCGAAGGCGGCGCCGAGGTCGAGGACGTCGGGGGCGCGGTCCTGGCCCTTGCGGGTCTTCACCGCGTTGATCTCGTCCTGGCTGGAGCCGTCGGGGTTCTCGACGTTCACCTTGATGCCGTACTTCTTGGTGAAGCCGTCGATGATCGCGCCGTAGTTGGCCCAGTCGCGGGGGATGGCGATCGCGTTGAGCGTGCCTTCCTTCTTCGCGGCGGCGATCAGGGCGTCCATGCCGCCCGCGTCGGCCGCCGAGGCTGCGGAACCGATGTTCTTGCCGCCGACGGCACCGGCACCCTTGTCGGGTGCGGCACCACAGGCCGTGAGCGTGAGGGCGGTGAGTCCAAGGGCGCCGATGAGCGCGGCGGCGCGGGCGGGGCGGGTGGTGCTGGTCACGCGTACTCCAGGAGGGAAGCCGAAGCGGGGCCGAAGCTGTATGGACAACTGTTGTCCATACAACTCCGTCATTACGGGGGGTCGTGGTGTCCCGACGGTGAACGTGAGGCGTCGTCGGCGGTGCGATTACCGGGCGGATCGGGGATGCCCCGCGGGCCGGGCGGAACGCCCCGCGGGCAGGGCGGGGCAGCCCGCGGGCCGGGTGGGACGCCTCACGGGCCGGAAAGGTGGCCAACGGGTCGGGCGGGGTGGCCGGATTCGGCCCGTGCACCGCCGAGGAGTGCCGGGGCCGGGTGCACAAGCGCAGGCCGGCAGGACACGATGGAGTGGTGATCAGTTACGAGAACACCTCACGCACCGTCAGGATCTCTTCCGGCCTCACCCTCCACTACCACGAGGCCGGTCCCGTGGACGCGCCCGCGCTCGTCCTGTTGCACGGGGGCGGTCCCGGTGCCTCCGCATGGTCCAACTTCGGCCGGAGCCTGCCCTTCTTCGCCGAGCGGTTCCGCACCCTGCTCGTCGACCAGCCCGGCTTCGGAGCGTCCGACAAACCTGTGCCGGACCGGGACTACTACACGTTCAGCGCAGATGCCGTCGCCGCGCTCATGGACGAACTCGCCCTGGACCGGGCCCATTTCCTGGGAGTCTCGCTG
>NZ_JBSGZO010000835.1:0-1913 GCF_053611045.1 Streptomyces sp. NPDC054841
GGCCCGTCTCAGCGCGCGGTCGCGGTGTGGACGTGCTCCACGAGCCGGGTCAGCGCGTCCGGGTCGGTGGTGGGCAGGACGCCGTGGCCCAGGTTGAAGACATGGCCCTCCAGTCCGGCGGCGGCGTCGAGAACCTCGCGGGTCTTGGCCTCGACCGCCTCCGTCGACGAGAAGAGGACCGCCGGGTCCAGGTTCCCCTGGAGCGCCTTGCCGGGGCCGACGCGACGGGCGGCCTCGTCGAGCGGGACGCGCCAGTCGACGCCGACGACGTCCGCTCCGGCCTCGCCCATCAGGCCGAGCAGCTCGCCGGTGCCGACGCCGAAGTGGATGCGCGGGACGCCGTACGACTCGACGGCGCGGAACACCTTCGCGGAGGCGGGCATCACGGAGCGCCGGTAGTCGGCGGGGGCCAGTGCGCCGACCCAGGAGTCGAAGAGCTGCACGGCGCTCGCGCCCGCCTCGATCTGCACCTTCAGGAAGGCGGCGGTGATCTCCGCGAGCCGGTCCAGGAGGTCGGCCCAGAGCTGCGGGTCGCCGTACATCAGCGCCTTGGTGTGCTCGTGGTTGCGGGACGGGCCGCCCTCGACGAGATAGCTGGCGAGGGTGAACGGCGCGCCCGCGAAGCCGATGAGCGGGGTGGCGCCGAGCTCGCCGGTGAGCATGCCGATCGCCTCGGTGACGTACGCGACGTCGTCGGGGGTCAGATCGCGCAGCCGGGCGAGGTCCTCGCGGCGGCGGATCGGTTCGGCGACGACCGGGCCGACGCCCGGCTTGATGTCGAGGTCGATCCCGATGGCCTTGAGCGGGACGACGATGTCGCTGAAGTAGATGGCGGCGTCGACCTTGTGCCGGCGTACCGGCTGCAGGGTGATCTCGGTGACCAGCTCGGGCCGCATGCACGACTCCAGCATCGGGATGCCTTCGCGCACCTTCAGGTACTCGGGCAGCGACCGCCCGGCCTGCCGCATGAACCAGACCGGCGTGTGCGGCACGGGCTCCCGTCGGCACGCCTTGAGGAAGGCGGATTCCCTGACGGCGTCGGTCTTCGTCTGCTGGCCCGAGGATGGGGTGTCCCCGGCTCGGGCGAAGCCTCGAGCCAGGGGAAGGTCGTTGGCGCTCACGTCCAGAATCTTCGCATGTGCGCGCAAGGAGCTCGGCCGGGCCGGGTGTCCCTCCCTGCGCGCGGCGCGCGTTCCGCTTACTCTTCCCGGCATGGCTGCGGCTCAGGGACAGTTTTCCGATCAATCCGACGGCGCTGAAGAAACGGACAGCGCGGAGCGGAAGTCCGTCCCGCGCGCGTTCCGGCTCGCGGTGGAGGCGCTGCGCACGGCACGGCTGCGGCCGGAGATCGAGGTGGATCCGACCCGCCCGCCGCAGCGCCTCGCGCCGCACGCGTACGCCGTGGAGGCGGCAGTCGTCGACGACGGCGAGGACCTCGCGGACGGGCGGCTCGTGCTGCTGCACGACCCGGCCGGGCACGAGGCGTGGCAGGGCACGTTCCGGCTGGTGACGCTGGTACGTGCGGAACTGGAACCGGAGATGGCGGCGGACCCGCTGCTGCCGGAGGTCTGCTGGTCGTGGCTGACCGGTGCGCTGGAGGCGCGCGGCCTGTCGTACGGCGAGGCGAGCGGCACCGTGACCCGCGCGGGGTCTCACTACTTCGGAGGACTCGCGAACCGCCGCCCGGCGACCCAGATCGAGATCCGCGCCTCCTGGACCCCGCGCTGCGGCCACGACGGCGTCCCGGACACCGCCGCCCACATCGCGGCCTGGTGCGACCTCCTCTGCCAGATCGCCGGCCTTCCCCCGGCAAGCCCTGCGGGCGTCCCGGACGGCGCCGCGGGCGTCGTGTCCCTCCCCCAGCGCCGCGGCCCCCAGGCCCCGTAACCCCTACGGCCGGCGCGCCCCGCACC
>NZ_JBSGZO010000836.1:0-1913 GCF_053611045.1 Streptomyces sp. NPDC054841
CCCGATCGGCTACCCGCCGTTCGGCTACCGATGGGTGCTGCCCCACGGACGCGGCCCGGTGCAGCTGCGGGATGGTGACAAGCGCCTGGGGGCCTGGCTATGGGCAAAGCCGGGCGACGTCGGGGAGGCCTGGGTCCCCAAGGTGCAGCCCGGCGAGCCGGCACACCAGGGGACTGAACAACTCCCAGTGCCCTCACTCGCCGACGACCTCCCGAGCGGTGTCGACACCCAGCGGGTCGAGGGGGGCGCTGCCTCGCTACGGGCCTGGCAGCACTCGGCGCTGGATGCCTTGCTGCAGCGCGCGAAGACGGAACTGGCCACCCCTGGCGGATTCTGGGCCCTGGCCGCCATCGACACGGCCGGTGGCATCGTCCTGCACGGCAGTGCCAAAACCGTGGTGGATGGGAAGACCGTGCCCGGGCGGGTCGACGCCTTCATACCGGTCGCGGTCACGGTCGCCGGCTTCGCGGACTGGCTGGAGGCCGCGGGCTTCACAGGGGAAGGCGAACTGACCGTCGCCCTGATCGGCGTGAGCACGCGGAACCGAGCGGTGGCACTGCGGTTCACGAGAGCGCTGAACGCTCTGATGGAGGACCGGGCGCAACAGGCCAGGGCGGCTCTCACGGCGGCCGCCCGCGAGCGGGGCGAGGTCCTGCCCGAGCAGCCCGCGGGCCCGTTGGTCACCGTACGGCTGGCGGAGTTCGACCACACCGACTACGACCAGGTTGCGGACCGGGTCTCCATCGGGTGGATCCCCAAGGCGGACGTGGTGGAGGACGAGCCCGTCGTCCCGAACGAGCCACTGCTCACGTTCAACGGTTTCCTCGATCTGCAGCTGCCGGTGGAGTGGCAGCTGACCGAGTTGTCGAGCCGGCCCGACGTGCAGCAGCTGGTGATCGACTGGCATTGGTCCGACCCCCGGCATGTACCGCCTCTAGCCGAACCCCCCTCCTACGAGACACTCGCCGCCGTCCAGGAGCAGACCTCTGGAGAAGGTCAGGTCGTCGAGTACCCGGACGTTGACATGGCCGATGCGGAGCCGGAGCCGGAGCCGGAGGAGGGGACGACGGGCCTGCCCTCCGGGGAGCACGAGGTGGGGGGAGTCGAGCCGTCCATCCACCGCCTGGGCAAGCAGGCGGTCCGAGGCATCCCCAACGGCATCCTCGACGAGAGTGGCACCGGGGGTCCGGTGGTCCGGCACGGAAGCCACATTCCGCTCGCCCAGTACCTGCGTTTGGCTGATCACGCGACTGACCCATCGCCGTATCATGGGGCGAATGTGCTCACCGGAGAACAGACGCTCCGGTACGAGGTCGCCGGGATCCTCGATCCCCGGCTCTGGGTTGTGCCGGACGGCCCTCTCACCCCCTTGCCCTCACAGGACGGGCTGTCCCCGCAGAGACGCTGGCTGATCCGGGACTTCCCGAACCACTATGCGGAGATCGTGCCGTCCGGCATTCGTATCCTCCGGCTGGGCGACAGCCGGTGGGAGGCGGACCATCTGGTGCTCAGTGAGCTGCCCATCGAGACCGGTACCACTGTCTGGGTCGGCAACCACCCATGGAGCTCGTTCATCCAGGAGGACGCCGATGCCGCCAGTGCGGCGCTGTCCGGCATCCGCCCCGAGCGGCTCCGCGGCGGCAGGCTCAAGCTGCTCGCGCCCGCCTTCGATGACGCGCTCAACAAGGCGTACCGGGTCGCGGCCGCCTACTCCCTGACCATGCTGGACCCACGGTTCAGTGGGCCCGTTGTACTCCAAGCGCCGCCCAGTCCACACGTCGACGGCGTGTTCGGACGCGGTCGCGATGGGCACGCCGAGGACCAGGACACGGT
This sequence comes from Streptomyces sp. NPDC054841, assembly GCF_053611045.1. NCBI lineage: Bacteria > Bacillati > Actinomycetota > Actinomycetes > Kitasatosporales > Streptomycetaceae > Streptomyces > Streptomyces sp. NPDC054841. The sequence goes on from NZ_JBSGZO010000836.1 coordinate 1,834, forward strand.
GATGGGGGAGAGCTCCAGCTCCTCCGCGACAACTGTGGCCGCGCCACTGGACCACATGCCGATGGCAGGCGGCTTTATGA
>NZ_JBSGZO010000837.1:0-1912 GCF_053611045.1 Streptomyces sp. NPDC054841
ACCGTCCATCGCGCCACCGGCATATCCGCATAACGTCTTCCCGCTGCGAGCCGCCGGACCAACGGCGGCCGCCCACACAGGAGATCGGGGGTGCGCTCGTGCGGATCGGACTACTCGCGGACGGTGGCTATCCGTATGCGACGGGTGAGTCCAGGCTCTGGTGCGACCGGCTCGTGCGCGGGCTCGCGCAGCACGACTTCGACATCTACGCACTCAGCCGCAGTGCCCAGCAGGAGGACGACGGCTGGATCGCGCTGCCGCCCCACGTCCAGCGCGTACGCACCGCGCCGCTGTGGGCGCCCGAGGACGACGGCCGTACCTATGGCCGGCGCGAACGGCGCCGGTTCGCCGCTCACTTCAAGGAACTGGCAGCGGCCGTCTGCTCGGAAGGCGAGGCGGGTGGCTTCGCCGACGGTCTCTACGGGCTCGCCGAACTGGCCAGGGAGTCCGGCGGGCTGTACGCCGCACTCCGGTCCGAACTCGCCGTACGGATCCTGGAATCCGCCTGCCGCGCCCCCGGCGCACGCCGCGCCGTGCACGCTGCGACCGTGCCCGACTACCTGGCCTTCGCCGACGAGCTGGAGCGCGCACTGCGCCCGCTCTCGCTCGACTGGTACGGGGACGACTCGCTCGGCGCGGTGGACCTCTGCCACTCCGCGTCCGGCGGCACGGCAGCCCTGCCCGGCCTTCTGGCCAAACGCTTCTTCGGGGTTCCGCTGCTGGTCACCGAGTACGGCGTGCAGCTCCGGGCGCACTACCTCGCCGTCTCGGACGCGCCGCTCGGGGCGCCCGTCCGCGCCCTGCTCGCCGCCTTCCAGGGCTGCCTCGCGGGCGAGGTGTACCGACAGGCGTCGGTGATCACCCCCGGCAACACCCACGCCAGGCGCTGGCAGGAGAAGTGCGGCGCCGACCCCGCCCGACTGCGCACGGTCTACCCCGGCATGGACGGCGAACGCTTCACCGCCGTGGGGGAGGGGCACGAGGACGGCGATCCGCACACCCTCGTCTGGGTCGGCCGGATCGAACCCGCCAAGGACCTCATCGCCCTGCTCCACGCCTTCGCGGAGGTGCGCAAGGAAGAGCCGGAGGCCAGGCTGCGGATCCTGGGCGCGCCCGTGCAGAGCGGGGAGGGCGGCGCGTACCTGGCGCACTGCAAGGGGCTGGCCGCGCAGCTCTTCCCCGACGAGGCGGCCGACGCGCACGCGGTCGGCGACAATCCGGTCTCGTTCGAGGAGATCGGCGGCCCCGAGGCCCCGGACCTCGCGGACGCCTACGCCGCCGGAGCGGTCGTCGTCCTCTCCAGCGTCGTCGAGGGTTTTCCGATCAGTCTCGTCGAGTCGATGTTCTGCGGCCGCGCCACGGTGTCGACGGACGTCGGCGCCGTCGTCGAAGTCATCGGCGGTACGGGGCTCGTGGTGCCCCCGCGCAATCCGCGGGCGCTCGCCGACGCCTGCCTCGCGCTGCTGCGCGACCCCGAGCGCCGTGAACGGCTCGGTGCGGCCGCGCGGGCCCGGGCGCTCGAACTCTTCACCGTCGAGCAGAATCTCGCGGCATTTCGCGGCATTTACCTGGAGCTCATCTCCCAGAGCCCGGTTCACCGCGACTCGGAGGCCGTCGACGACGACGGCGAGCCGCTGCCCTTCGCCACCCCCGCGGAGGCCCACGTCCCCGGCCACTGGACCGGCGGCCGGGCCCGCCCCCGCTGGGCGGACCCCGCGCCCATGGCCACCGCGGCCGCCCCAGGAGCCCCCGATGCCTGACTCCACCCCTGCCCCTCGCCCCGAGAGAACCTCCGCGACGCGTCAACGACCCGCGCGGCGCTCCGTCGTCGTGGTCGACGGACCGCAGCAGCCCGCGAGCCCGGGGGCCCAAGACGGGCGCTCGCGGGAACTGCCGGCGGACGAGCCCACCG
>NZ_JBSGZO010000838.1:0-1900 GCF_053611045.1 Streptomyces sp. NPDC054841
AGCAGACCCCGTCTGGACAGGCTCATCGCGCTACCTCCGTGATCGCTGCATCTGTCATGGACACGCACGCTAGCGCGAGCTCAGGCCGTGCGGAACGAGCCGGACACGGCCGTTCCGGCTCGCCTCTTCCATGGCCACATACCGACTGGTTAGTCTGCTGCCTGGAGTGAGCCGCGACGGAGAGGCAGGTCCGATGAGCACGCTGCAGGGCGCGAACGTGGTGGTCACAGGAGCGGGCGGCGGGATCGGTGCCGCCCTCGCCCGCCGTTTCGTGGCGGAAGGCGCACGCGTCGCCGTCAACGACCTCGACCCCGGCAGGACCAAGGCCATCGCCGACGAGATCGGCGCTTTCGCCGTCCCCGGCGACGCCTCCGCCATCGTCGAGGAGGCCCGCGACGCGCTCGGCGGCACCGTCGACATCTACTGCGCCAACGCCGGACTCGCATCGCCGGGCGACGCCTTCGCCGACGAGGACGTCTGGGCGTCGGCCTGGGACGTCAACGTCATGGCGCACGTCCGCGCCGTCCGTACCCTGCTGCCGGACTGGCTGGAGCGCGGCAGCGGCCGGTTCGTCTCCACGGTCTCCGCGGCCGGGCTGCTCACGATGATCGGAGCCGCCCCGTACAGCGTCACCAAGCACGGCGCGGTCGCCTTCGCCGAATGGCTCTCGCTGACGTACCGTCACCGCGGGCTCAAGGTCCACGCCATCTGCCCGCAGGGCGTCCGTACGGACATGCTCACGGCGGCGGGATCGGCCGGCGAACTGGTCCTCGCCCCCAGCGCCATCGAGCCCGAGGACGTCGCCGACGCGCTCTTCGAAGGCATCGAGGCCGACCGCTTCCTGATCCTTCCGCACCCCGAGGTCGCCGCGTACCACCAGGCACGTGCCGCCGACCCCGACCGCTGGCTGACCGGCATGAACCACATCCAGCGGAAGTGGGAAGGGGCGGCGGAGTGACCGCGGACGGCGGCGAGACCGTGAAGGCCCACGTCAGCCTGCGTCCGGGCGCGTCCGTGGAACCCGACGAGCTCGCCGGATACTGCGCGGACCGCCTGGCCGCGTACACGTACCCACGACAGGTCGAGATCCTGGAGGAGCTCCCGAAGACGACAAGTGGGAAGATCCTCAGGCGGGAACTGCGTTCCCGTGCGTAGACACGGTGTGCTCCGAGAAGATGAGCCGAGCGAAAGGCAGGTGGCGGCAATGGCCAGGACGACGGACGGGAACGGCACTCCCGTCCCCCAGAGGCTGCTGGCCGCCGCCACCCGGCTCTTCGCGGAGCAGGGCTACGACCGTACGTCCGTCCAGGAGATCGTCGAGGCGGCGGGCGTCACCAAAGGCGCGCTCTACCACTACTTCGGCTCCAAGGAGGACCTCCTCCAGGAGGTCTACTCGCGGGTGCTGCGGCTCCAGCAGGAGCGCCTCGACGCCTTCGCGGAGGCCGACGCACCGGTCGAGCAGCGGCTGCGGTCCGCCGCCGCCGACGTCGTCGTGACCACCATCGAGAACCTCGACGACGCGGCGATCTTCTTCCGCTCCATGCACCACCTCAGCCCGGAGAAGAACAAGCAGGTCCGTGCCGAGCGCAGGCGCTACCACGAGCGCTTCCGGGCGCTCATCGAGGAGGGCCAGCGCAGCGGGGTGTTCTCCGACGCGACCCCCGCGGATCTGGTGGTGGACTACCACTTCGGCTCGGTCCACCACCTGTCGACGTGGTACCGCCCGGACGGGCCGCTCACCCCGCAGCAGGTCGCCGATCACCTCGCCGACCTGCTGCTCAGGGCCCTGCGCCCGTAAGGGCGGCCTAGGGCGTGTTGCGAAAGTCCCGCCTGGCCCGCGACGCCTGGCACGCACCCTCGCTGCGTTGTCGGACTCATCCAAGTACGCCCAGTACGAGGA